>NZ_JAKZGV010000026.1:0-57553 GCF_022557375.1 Shewanella sp. MM_2022_3 | reverse complement strand
AGAGATCACATTCATCTTTATACCTTAGTCTATGAAAACATCAATCGAAAGTTTAAACAAAAAATTAACACCTGAAGATGACATTTTTGAGAATAAAAATCCCCTTTGAATCTAATTCAAAGGGGATTGGATGTTCTCAGACTACGATTAGGCTTGAGTCAGGAGTTTAGTGATTTGCTTATCCTGCACACGGGATAAACTGAGTAGCGCCACGATGGCCCCAATTAAGGCTAAAAACATATCCGATTGAGTATCCCACATGTAACCTTGTGTGCCTAAGAATGCCTCAGCACCTTCGCCCGTTGCAGCGGCCACCCACCACTCAATAAGCTCATAGAAAGCACTGAAAGCGAGTACAAAACAAGTGACCAAAAAAGCGCACCAAGCGCCGGGTTTGACGGCTTGATTGCGTAACATAATCTCACGGGCCAACATGGCAGGAATAAAGCCTTGAGCGAAATGCCCGACCTTGTCGTAATTGTTACGTTCACTGCCCATCCATTGGGCAATGGTGTCAAATAATGGCACTTCAGCATAGGTATAGTGCGCACCGACAAACAGCACACAGCAATGTACAAGTACTAAAAAATACACTATTGGGGTTAGCTCAAAGCGTTTGCGGGTAAAAAATAATAGCGGAACCGCCACTAATGCAGGTAAAGCTTCAAGCCACCAAGTGAAAGTATCAGCAGGTTTTATCGCCGACCAGACTAATACTGAGAGGTAAATACCGCACCAAGCGATTTTATTATTCAATGTTTCTTCCTCTTATGCGATATTGTTCTAATTTTAGAATATTAACTTTAGCCATCTAGCCCTCCACAGTGAGCAAAAAAAGTGCTACTTTGATGAGCCAAGGTTGTCAGCATAACATACAAGAACCACTTCAATTAATTAGAGGGTACCCATATCATGGCGAAACATTCGCTTGACAAGGATAAGATCAAAATCCTGTTGTTGGAAGGCGTCCACCAATCTGCGGTAGATGTGTTTGAACGCGCGGGATACACCAATATTGAGTATCACAAAGCCTCGTTAGGTGATGAAGCCCTGCACGAATCCATCAAAGATGCTCATTTTGTTGGTATTCGTTCCCGTACCCAACTCACCGCCGATGTATTAAAACGTGCCGAAAAATTAATTGCGATTGGTTGTTTCTGTATCGGCACTAACCAAGTGGATTTAGCGACCGCCGAATTACTCGGTATCCCCGTTTTTAACGCACCATTCTCTAATACTCGCAGCGTGGCTGAACTGGTATTAGGCGAAATCATCATGCTGATGCGCGGTATTCCTGAACGTAACGCTATCGCCCATCGTGGTGGTTGGATGAAAACTGCCGCAGGCAGTTACGAAGTCCGTGGCAAAACTTTAGGCGTGATAGGCTATGGCCATATTGGAACTCAGCTGGGGATCCTGGCAGAAACCTTAGGCATGCGTGTGGTGTTCTTCGATATCGAAGACAAATTGCCATTGGGTAATGCCCAGCAAATCCATTCAATGGAGCAATTGCTGGCACAGTCCGATGTAGTGAGCTTGCACGTGCCTGAAACGCCGCAAACCAAAGACATGATAAGTACTGCCGAATTCGCCGCTATGCGTAAAGGCAGCATCTTTATCAACGCTTCCCGCGGTACTGTGGTCGATATCGATGCGCTTACGGTGGCACTAAAAGAGCGTCACCTTGCGGGCGCGGCGATTGACGTTTTCCCCATTGAGCCACAATCGAATGATGATGAATTTATCAGCCCATTACGCGGTTTAGATAATGTGCTACTCACGCCACATGTGGGTGGTAGCACCGCCGAAGCACAGGAAAATATCGGTATCGAAGTGGCAGGCAAATTAGCCAAATACTCAGATAACGGTTCAACCGTATCGGCCGTTAACTTCCCTGAAGTGTCTCTGCCAATGCATAAAGGTACCTCACGCCTACTGCATATCCACCAAAATCGTCCAGGCGTGCTGATCAAAATCAACAAAGCCTTCTCTGAAAAAGGCATTAACATTGCCGCTCAGTATCTGCAAACCACGGCAGAAATCGGTTATGTGGTAATGGAAGTCGACACTCACCAAGCAGAAGAAGCCTTGGTTGAGCTTAAAGCCATTGAAGGCACACTGCGTACTCGCGTGTTGTTCTAAAGCCTAAACCGCTTAGGTTTGCCCCCATCTAAGGCGCACATTTCATTTAAGATATGTGCGCCTTATGCTTTTGAGGCCAGAGGAATTCCGCTACAATCAAGCCTCTTGCATCGCCTTCATTTTCAGGATCTCGCTATGACTATTGCAGTTTCGACACCCAATTGGGATCTGGACGCCTCCACGCCTCCACTTATGCTCGCCAACTTATCCCACCTAGGCCTTATCAAAGTGGTTGGCGAACAGGGCCGCAGTTTTATCCATGGCCAAGTGACCACAGATATCAGCTCACTCGAAACCAACCAATGGCGCTGGGGCGCACATTGTGATCCTAAGGGAAAGATGCTGGCTAGCTTCCGCACCTTTGCCATCCAAGATGCGCTGTTGATGTTGATGCCAAAGGACACTATTGCAGTGGATCTGCCACAACTGCAAAAATATGCGGTATTTAGTAAGGCGACCCTGACCAATGCCTCTGATGAGTGGACATTACTCGGTGTGGCGGGTGAACAGGCTAAACAATTTGTCAGCCAACACTACGGTGAAGTCACTCAGGAACTCACTCTCATCGAGCAAGGCGCCATTTTAAAAGATGCGGAGCGATTTATATTGGTTCTACAACCACAAGCCGCAAGTGCCCTCATTGCCGAGCATACCGTATTTGATGCCAGCGCTTGGCAAGCATTAGAAATTGCTGCGGGTTACCCCAATCTAGCGCCAAGCCATGCTAATCAGTACGTACCGCAGATGTGTAACCTACAGGCTATTAACGGCATTAGCTTTAACAAAGGCTGCTACATGGGTCAAGAAACTGTGGCTCGGATGAAATACCGTGGTGGTAACAAGCGTGCGCTCTATATTCTTCAAGGCACCACTTCTTTAAATATCAATTTGGAAACTAGTATCGAGATAGAATTGGAAGACGGTTATCGCAAGGGTGGACAAATCATTGAATTTGTTCAACGTGGTAATCAAGTGCTGCTCACCGCCGTGCTCGCCAACGATACCGAGAGTGATGCCAAACTGCGTTTCGCTGATGACGAGCAATCTAGCTTACGTATTCAAGCATTGCCCTACTCGCTCGAAGACTAGTTTCTCGCTGATAAGCGGATCGTATTGAAAAAGGCGCCCTAGGCGCCTTTCTGCTTTAATGTTCGAAATAAGTATCTCGAATCGCCACCACCTCGGGCAAGATTTGCTTAAATTCGGCCACCAGCTTAGGGTCAAAATGTTGCCCTGCTTGGCTTTCGAGTAACTCGAGCGTGGCCTCTATTGTCCAAGGCTCCTTGTAAGGACGGCGCGAAGTCAGCGCGTCAAAGACGTCCGCTATCGCCACAATCCGACCTTCGATCGGAATATTTTCCCCAGACAAGCCATTAGGATAACCCGAACCATCCCATTTCTCATGGTGGGTTAAGGCGATACGCCGCGCCATTTGCAGCAGTGGGTCGCCATGCTCACCAATGATCTCAGCACCAATGGCGGCATGTTGCTGCATGATTTTCCACTCTTCGGCATCGAGCTTACCCGGCTTTTTCAGTACCGCATCGGGCGTGCCGATTTTGCCAATGTCATGCATAGGCGCCGCGTTATACAACAACTCACAGAAGGTACTCGGTAAACCTAGTTTGATAGCGAGCAGCCGCGCATAATGGCTCATACGCACAACGTGCAGACCCGTTTCGTTGTCTTTGTATTCGGCGGCGCGACCTAAACGGCGAATGATTTCAAAGCGGGTTTCTTCTAACTCTTGGGTACGTTCTTTAACTTGTTGCTCTAGCAAGCGTTTTTGATCGTACAGCGCGAGATGAGTTTTGACTCGCGCCTTCACCACGGGAGCGCTGACTGGTTTGGTAATGTAGTCAACCGCACCTAAGGCAAAGCCCTGTGCTTCATCGGCAACCTCAGATAATGCCGTCACAAAAATCACAGGAATGTGGCAAGTTAAGGGCTCCTGTTTAAGCTGCTTACAGACTTCATAACCATTCATGCCGGGCATCATGACATCGAGTAAAATTAAATCAGGCAGTGTTTTGGCTACAAGGGCTAGCGCCCTTGGTCCATCAATCGCGACTTTGACCTTATAGTCATCACCGAGTATGCCCACCAAAATATCGATATTTTCTGGAGTATCATCGACGACTAATATTGTTGCCTTATCCATCAACACATTCACCTTTCCAGTGGCTTTATCAATGATCAATACTGCGCATAATTGACCGTTTTACTTTAAGTCTACAAGTACTTCATCAATCAACTCGACGGCCTCATCGAATTGATATTGATTAATCATCGTTAGCGCTGGACTCAACTGCTGCCATAACTGAGCACTCACTTGCGGTTTAAGTGCATCCATTTGGGCAACTGCATCGGAATCCGCTTCTTCTAAACTTTGGCGTAATCGCGTTAAGGCCTCAATGAGGGCTTCTGGTGGTAAATGCTCCGCCGTCGGCCCACTAGATTCTTCAAACTCAGGTTTAACTTTTTCAATTGCTTGGCAAATCGATGCCACTAACGTTTGGATTTGGTCCAACTCCGCTTGGAACTCAGTATTTTCACTTAAGTGAAGTTCCAATTGCCGAGCCAATTCCGCAAGCGTTGTGGAACTTAAATTGCCCGCAAGTCCCTTAAGCGTATGGGCCATTCGCACCGCATCCTCACGTTTATTGCTGGCAACGGCCTTGTTGATTTGCTCCACAACATTACGTTGACTAGTAACAAAACGATCAAAGATCCTTTGGTAAAGGCGCGTGGAGTTTTGCACTAACTGCAAGCCTCTATCAATATCAAGCTCAGGGTGTTCAGGCCATTTCACGACAGAATCAACATCAATATTCACAGGCTTGGGTGAATCATTAATAAGCTCTTGAGGCGGTAACGGTGCGCCTAAATATTTTAGGAGGGTTTGATACAGTAAGTTAACCTCTATCGGCTTGGCGATATGATCATTCATTCCCGCTCTTAAACACATTTCCTTGTCGCCAGCCATGGCATTGGCGGTCATTGCTATCACAGGTAATTGTGCTAACTCGGGCCTTTGTCTCAGTGCTTTTGTTGCCTGATAACCATCCATCACTGGCATTTGACAATCCATCAATACCAAATCAAAGCTCTGCTGAGCTAACTTATCCAACGCAATTTGGCCGTTGGTGGCAATGGATAAAATAATCCCCACTTGCTCTAAAAATTCGGTCGCCACCTCAAGGTTCATTTCGTTATCTTCGACTAACAGAATACGCTTACCTTTAAGGGGCAATAATAACTCAGGCGCAATACTGTCTTGATGGCGCCTGACGGGTAGGAACCCTGCGCGACCAAGTGCGTTCATAATGCCATCAAGCAATCTTGATGCGCTGATAGGTTTGCTGATGTAGCCCGCTAACCCAAGTTGCTCGATTTGGGTCAAGAAATCTTGATTCGCATGGGCTGATACCATCAAGATCCGCGGCGCTTTTTTTGCCCGTTGCAGGATTTGTTTTGCGGTTTCGAGCCCATCAAGATGTGGCATTTTCCAATCAATCAATGCCACAGCATAATCCTGC
Organism: Shewanella sp. MM_2022_3; assembly: GCF_022557375.1. Lineage (NCBI taxonomy): Bacteria > Pseudomonadati > Pseudomonadota > Gammaproteobacteria > Alteromonadales > Shewanellaceae > Shewanella > Shewanella sp. MM_2022_3. The sequence continues at coordinate 51,872 of NZ_JAKZGV010000026.1, read as the reverse complement.
TGACTGCACCGCATCACCGCCTCGTCGCCAGAACGCACTGTATCCACTTGAAAGCCCATGCTCTCTAGAGTGGTTCGCATAATGTCCCTTGCGGTGGCATTGTCGTCGGCAACTAATACTGGCATACCTTCAAGCTCTTGACCTACGATGAGCTTTTGTCCACTGGAGATGCGCAATTTAACGGTAAAAAAGAAAGTACTGCCATGGCCTTGCTGGCTTTCGACCCCGATACTTCCCCCCATTAATTCAACCAGCTGTTTACAAATCGCCAGCCCTAATCCTGTACCACCATATTTACGGGTAGTAGACGTGTCTGCTTGCGTAAACGACTTAAACAGTTTGGCTTGTTGTTCATGGGTTAACCCAATGCCACTGTCACGCACACTACAACGTAATATGACATCATCGTTTTGCTGCTCGACCAAGCTGAGGGACAGTAATACCTCTCCTCTTTCGGTAAATTTGATCGCATTATTCATTAGGTTGATCAGCACTTGCCCCAACCGCAACGGATCGCCAAGCAGATAACGTGGAACATTGGGTGCGACAGCAAACAGCAATTCAATCTGCTTTTGAGCCGCCCTTTCGGAGAAGATATCGCTCAAATCTTCAAGCATGGTATCGAGTTGAAAAGGCACATTTTCGATATCAAGCTTGCCAGCTTCAATCTTAGAAAAATCAAGGATATCGTTAATGATTGATAATAAAGATTGCGATGCGCGCTCAATTTTTTCGAGATAATTTTTCTGTTTTTTGTCTAGATCAGTCTGTAAGCAAAGTTGCGACATCCCGATAATGGCATTCATTGGCGTGCGGATTTCATGGGACATATTCGCGAGGAAATCGCCTTTTGCCTTACTGGCGGCATCAGCCTCTTCCTTGGCAACAAGCAATTGTTCTGAAAGCAGTTTTAACTCAGTCATATCGACCATGCTTACCACAGCTGACTCAAATTGGTTCTGGCTGTCCAATAAGCTTGAAACGTTAACAGTCATCCATAAATGCTCACCGGAGGGACGAATAAAGCTTCTTTCCCCTCGATAGTGATCAACTTTACCTTCTACAAGTTCCTTAAACTGCGCTTTTGCAACTTCTTTATCCTGTGCACTCAAGACATCAAAAATAGGCGTACTACGTAATTCATTACGGCTCAGCCCCATATCCTCACAGAATTGATCATTACAATCGAGGATAAGTCCTTTGATATCGACATTCACGATACCAATGGTTGCCCCATCAAATAAGGCCTTAAAGTGCGCCTCACTGACCGCAAGTTCTTCTTCAATAGACTTGCGTTCAGTCACATCCATCACATAGCCATTCCAGATAATGGCACCATCATCGGCATAATGACCACTGGCTCCGGCTTCCATCCAGCGAATGCCACCATTAGGATGACGATAGCGGAACTCGCGGATCCAGCTTAATTTATCGTCACTCATTCCCTCAAGCGCACGTATAACTTCTGGTCGTTCCTCATCAAAAATCCGCTCAGCAATAATATTAAAGTTACTGAGTAAATCTTCGCGGTGTAAGCCCAACATGTGAAATGCTGCGCCAGAAAGGAAGGTAAAACGGCGATCGCTAGGAGAAACCCAGCGCAATTGATACACAGTACAAGGAATGGACTCAGTGATATTGGTTAATTGCAGCCGTGAAGCTTCAAGCTCGACGATGGCTAACTTACTCTTGGTTATATCGTCAATACTGCCGTCAAACCATAGGGGAAAACCCTCTTCGGTATAACTCGCCTTGCCCTTTTCATGCACCCAACGGATGCTACCGTCACGGTGGCGAATACGATATTCCACCTCAAAGGTTTCCTGCTGCGCGAGGGCTCTATCAATATGCTGATGACACAGCTCGCGATCTTCCTCCAAAATCAATGAAGCAAAGCTACGTTGACGATTCTCAATAAACTGGCTCGCGGCATAACCGGTAATATCGGCAATATTGTCACTGACATATTCCATCACCCACTCCTCGCCGATGCGAGTGCGGTAGACAGCCCCTGGAATATTGGTCACCAAACCACGGAAGCGAACTTCACTATCACGGATTTTTTGTTCAACCGCTATTTTTTGGGTCATATCACGGATCGATGCGGCCACTTGGCGACGACCATCAAAATCACTCGGTAAAATACTTAAGGCGATTTCGGCAACAAACTCATCCCCATCAGACTTAAGCGCCCGCACATGGCGTGCATTTGCCATCGGCCTATCACGCCCCTCACGTAGAAACTGTAATCTTTCTTTGGCATGGGGACTCCTTAAATCTTCGGGTAGCAAAGCTTCAATTTGTAATCCCAACATAGCTTTTGCGTCATAACCAAACAGCTGCTGACAGCGACTATTGCTAAATACTATTTGGCCACTCTGATCGACAATCAGCATGGCCTCAGGTGCGGCCTCAAGTACCGCGCTAGACCAAGCAGCGGCGGAAAATTGCTCTGTCACATCGGTAAATAGCATCTCCACTGACATTAACTCGCCAGTATCTGACACTAAAGGCTGCATAAAAACATCGAGCCGCCTTGACTGACCTTTTGAATCGATGAGTTCAACTTGATGTGAAGGGACGTTCTGCCCTTTGAGTGCCAGATCGGTGTATTCCCAGTTTTTCTCATTAAGGGGGTTGGCCGAAAACAATCTTTGATATTTGCGCTTAAGTAATTCGGGCGGTATGCCCAATACTTTGGTCACCCCTTCACTGACCTGTGCAAGTTGTCCGTCAGGATCAAGTGAGCAATAAAAGGATTTATCGCTCATACCGTCGATCAAGCGAGCGAAGCGGTTACCGCGGGAATCTAAAATAGCTTGCTCACGCTGAGCAAGCAGATCTGCCATTTTGTTAAAGGTTTCACTTAAGGTCACTATCTCGCTAATCGCACCTTTAGGGATAACCAACTGCTGTGTTTTACCTTGACCGAAAGCCAAAATGCCGGATTCAAGGGTTTCCAGTGGACGAGTTAACCGTTTAGCGGCGATATAGCAGGTCAATAACAGCAGTAAGGTTAATAAACTTAAGTTGAGGACAACTGAGGAAATATCGTCCAGTAGCGAGGTAAATAACTCCTGCTGTGGCACCATAACAACCACGTGCCATTTTAACTTTGCCACTTCTGCAATGCTGGCAAGATAAACTGTACCAGTATCATCAACAAAACTGGCTTGCCCAGTCAGCCCATCTTCCAGCAAAGCGCCAAAGGTATTATTTTTGTGATTTCCTTTATCCAGCCATTCCGAGACTGATGTGGCTAAAACCTTTTCTTTATCCCCATGAAAGATAAGCCGACCTTGCTCATCTAATATCATCAGCCGATTAGGGGCTATCCCTAGTTGCTCAGGTAATCTATCTAAGGCCAAATCAACGGTTGTAACCCCAAAATAGTTCGGCTGCACTCCAAAAGGAACCGCATAAGTAATCATTAAAGTATTACCAGCACCCTCGTCGAAATAGGCTTTTGACCAATAACCTTCGACCTTATTGATGGCTTGCGTCCACCAATCCCAAGTCCCATCGGTATAATCGTACCCCTCGGCGCCAATATCTAAATAATGGAAACTATTACCACTGCGGTATACATAGGGAGAAAAAAGTTTTTTATTGAGAAAAGTGCCCGGTTTAAAGGCAACGGCAGAACCATAAAAATCGGGGTTACGCTCGAGGCGATTAGTTAAGACTTTTTGCAGCTTATCAGAATCGTTAATATCATTCTTGTCAGCCAAAAAACCAATAAAATCAGCAAGCCCTTGAGTATTTGTTTGAGCGTGTTCGAGTAATAATTGCAATCGAGAGGCTGAATGTGCCGACTGTTGAGCTAAATGATCGTAAAGCCGCTTTTCAAGGGAAAGATAATTAAACCATGAAGTAATCCCATAAACGGCCGCCATGATAAGAATCAAAGGCAGCGCAATATGGGATAAAATTTTGCTGCGGAAAGTACGAAGTTTACTTTTATCCATGGCGTCGCCTCAAAGCCCCCGTTTTAAGTCCCCCCCTTTTTGGGGTAGCTCTTATAAAGTAAACGAAGAACGCTGTGGCGACAATCTCAAAGTTAAAATAATGTGAACTAATATATTGTTTTCACAACATTAATAAACAGGGTTTAGCGTACGGTTAGTGAATGTTCGAACAAAATAGCTTTGGGTTTCAGCAATGATAATGTGCCGCAATCCAATAATCGCAATCAAATTAGGTATGGCCATTAAGCCATTTACCGTATCAGCCAGTAACCAAATCACATCCAACTTGATAAAAGCCCCACCAGCAATCAGGCCTAAAAACAAGATTTGATAGGCACGCAGCCCGCGCTCGCCCACTAAGTAGTACCAGCAACGTTCACCATAGTAATGCCAGCCTAAAATGGTCGTAAACGCAAAGCAGACCAAGGCGATAGTGACTAAATACTGGCCGATGGCAGCCGATCCGCCTAAGCTAAACGCTGCACTGGTCATGGCCGCGCCCGCAGTGTCACCGCTCCATACTCCAGTGATGATAAGCACTAATCCCGTCATAGTGCAGATGATAATAGTATCGAAAAAGGTGCCAGTCATACTCACTAAGCCCTGCTCGACGGGCTCATTGGTTTTTGCCGCAGCCGCAGCAATAGGCGCACTACCTAAGCCTGACTCATTAGAAAATACCCCGCGGGCAATCCCCATTTGAATCGCTTGCGCTACGGTCGCCCCTAAAAATCCCCCCGCAGCCGATACTGGCGTAAAAGCCGACTCCACCACTAATTGCAACGCGGGTAGAATGGCATCGGCAAAAACCACTAAAATCCACACACAGGCCAACACATAACCAATTGACATCGCCGGTACTAACTTTTGCGCCACGTTGGAGATACGTTTGACGCCGCCTAAGGTGACAGCCGCCACCAGTAGGGTTAGCACCAGCGCAGTCGCCCATGTTGGTACATCAAAGGCGATAGTTAAGGCATCACTTATCGCATTCACTTGAGCAAAAGTCCCAATGCCGAAAAATGCAACCCCCACGCCAAACAGCGCAAATAACTTCGCCATCCAACGCAAACCGAGGCCACGCTCTATGTAATACATCGGGCCACCGGCAATCTGTCCACGCGCATCGGTAGTGCGGTATTTTACCGCCAACATACACTCGGCATACTTAGTCGCCATGCCAAAAAAGGCGGCAAGCCACATCCAAAATAACGCACCAGGGCCGCCCATCTTAATCGCCGTTGCGACCCCAACAATATTGCCCGTACCTATGGTTGCAGACAATGCAGTACAAAGCGCGGCGAAGGACGATAGATCACCATGCCCCTTAGCGGGTTTGAACAATAGGCTAAGCGCCATTGGCAGACGAAATACTTGGATAAGCTTTAGTCGCGCAGTGAGATAAATCCCTGTGCCAACTAACAAACAAAGTGTGATAGGACCCCAGACAATACCGTTTAGGCTGCTGAGTAAGGCTTCAAAACTCATGATATTCCTCAATTATTAAACAACTAAATTAATAAAGGAGGAGGAAAAGAAATGGCTGTGACACATCGCTGCCAGCCTAAAGAAATACCATCTTCCCAGCCAATAACGGCAGGAAAATAGTCCACAAAGACAAACGACAGGGACTGTGCAGTCATCCTCTCCTCTGTCCTTTTGCCTGAGCGTTTCGCGTCGCTTAACACACTGCGACACTTTCGCCTTCGGCGCCACCTATTATTGCAAGTTAATGCAATCGGTAGTCTCTCCAGAGGCTCGTCCAGTAACAGTCCACGCCTTACGGCACCTGAAAGAGTGCTTTGTTTATGGAATGCTTCCAACAACAAAGTTGCCTCGTCGGTGTGGGGTTAATTCCCCACTCTCCTGCTACCTTCATCCGAACGGATTGTTAAAACGATAGCCAGCTATCGTTTTAACAGGGCGCACAGCATGCAACAAACACCACAATAGCTCAAGCCCATTTGCTCACAGAAATGAGAGCCAAGCCGTTAATCGCAGAAAATTCAAACAGGCTCAATCCTAAGTCTTAATCGATGTGAATTGATCTAACTTGCCCAAATATCGGTATCTATAGGATTGTAAAATGCTTTATCTTTAGCCTAATGCCTAGGTTGGCTAAATCCCAATTGGAAGAGATAGATGAAAGAAGTCGCCAAGCTTATCCAAGTAAGTAAAAGTTTTCGCGACGGCGAGCAGCGCCACACTGTACTGCAAGCGGTCGATTTAACTTTGCATCAAGGGGAGACTATCGCACTCACCGGCCCAAGTGGCAGCGGCAAAAGCACTTTACTGAATCTGATTGCGGGCTTTGAAACGGCAGACAGTGGCCAGATAGTGCTGAATCATCAATCCACCACCAAGTGGCAAGATAAGCAATGGAGTGAGTTTAGGCGTACCCATTTAGGCGTGGTATTCCAGCAATTTAATTTACTCACTCCGCTGAATGTTAAAAATAATATCGGCTTTTCCCTGCACCTTAACGGTGATAGCTGGAATCCTTGGTGCGATTATTTGGTAGAAAAGCTCGGGTTAGCGGCATTGTTAAACCGGCAGGTTGAAGCGCTTTCCGGCGGACAACAACAACGGGTCGCGATAGCCAGGGCATTAGCCCACAATCCGAGTTTACTGCTGGCCGACGAACCCACGGGTAACTTAGATGACGAATCTGGTAAACAGGTGATGTCACTGCTATGCGAACTCGCCAAAGAGAGCCAAACCAGCATTTTGATGGTCACCCACAGCGAAGAGTGCGCCGCCTTTATGAACAAACGCTGGCATCTGTCCCACGCCGCAGTGTCGATCTCCGGCTAGCATGATGAATAACACACAACCACAACATAAAGCCAATCCATACCACCACTTAAGCAAGAGTGGACAATGGCTACGTATCACTTGGGTACTCAAGGTATTTTTAGCCCATTATCGCCACGCGCCATTGCAGGCTGGGGCGATTCTACTCGGAATCGCCCTCGCCGTGACGCTGCTCATCGGGGTAAAAGCCACCAACGATAATGCGATTCGTAGCTATAGCGAAGCCACAGAGCTATTAAGTCAGCGGGCCGATGTACTGCTGACCTCACCCGTTGGCCAAGATAATCTCGATGAATCGGTGTATTTCAGTTTAAGGCAGGCTGGGATTAGCCAAAGTCTTGCGGTAGTCAGTGGCAGAGTTGCTGGCCAAAACGGCCAGTATTGGCAAATTGAAGGCAGCGATATTGTCGCGGCATTGACTGCCACATTAACCTCAAAAAACGCTTCACCGTCCTCAAATAATAAAGCAACGGCTAATTCTACAGTCTCAATGGGAGATCTGCCCCTTGCCGACCTAATGAGCGGTGAGCCCGTGGTGGTGATGTGTGACAGTCTAGCCAGTAAAATCGCGCCCAATGGCCAGCTCAGCCTAGCCCAATCCATAACACCATCGACCCTAAAAGTGATCCGTGTCGATGATAGTTGGGGACTTGGCAGCGCCATCTTGACCGATATTTCCCTCGCCCAAAACTTACTTGGCATGCAGGGCAAACTCAGTTATATCGCCCTATTTAACGATAGGGATAAACTAGCCGCGTTAAAACAACGGCTCGACACCTTAGGTATCACCCCAGATCTCGCCAGCTACAGTCAGCAGGATCAAGGGCAAGCCTTAATGGCGCTTACCCGCAGTTTTCATTTAAATCTCAATGCGATGAGTATGTTAGCCTTTGTGGTTGGGCTGTTTATTGCCTATAACGGCGTGCGTTACAGCCTAATGAAACGCCAACGTCTGCTGATTCAACTGCTGCAACAGGGGCTAGAACGACTCGATGTGATGCTTGCCCTGCTCGCCGAATTACTATTTTTGGTTATCTTAGGATCGATCATCGGGTTTATTTTAGGTTTACAACTCAGCCATTGGTTACAACCTATGGTTGCTATGACGCTAGAGCAGCTCTATGGTGCTCACTTGCTGCCTGGCATTTGGCAATGGCATTGGTTAGCACAGGCGATCGCGCTCACCTTAGTGGCAGCACTTGCTGCTTGCATGCCCTTGTATTTTGATCTTACGCGCCAATCCCTTGCCCAAGGCGCTAACCGTTATCAGCAAACCAAGGCCCACAACCAAACCCACCAGCGGCAATTTATCTTAGCCTGTGGGTTACTCGTACTCGCGGCGATACTGTTTCCCTTCAGCCAAAGTTACAACACCAGTTTGATATTACTAGGCATAGTGACGGTCGCGATTCCTCTGCTGTTGCCCCAAGTATTGCATTGGGGAGTAAGCTTACTGCTCCCCTTCACTCGCCCTGGGCTTAAGCACTATTTGCTTGCCGAAACCCGCGAGCTTATCGCACCACTTTCCCTTGCGATGATGGCCATTTTGCTGGCATTAAGTGCAAATGTGGCGATGAATACCCTGGTGGGCAGCTTTGAGCAAACCCTAAGAAGTTGGTTAGAAACCCGCTTACATGCCGATTTATACCTGCGCCCGAGGGCTAACCGAATTGCCGATGTGCGGGATAAATTAAGCCAAGATCCTCGTGTCAGCGGCCTATATCAACAATGGCAAGTCGATGCAGAGATATCGATCCAAGGCCCAACGCCTCAAACGATCCCCGTGAATCTTATCAGCCGTGATGATGAATCGATAAAGTACACAAGTACACTCAAAGACAGTTTACCTGACCTATGGCAACACTATTTTGGCGGACAATTTGTCTTGGTGAGTGAGCCAATGGCGATTAAGTATCAGTTGATGCTGGGCGATAAAGTCACTTTAAACGTGCTCGATAAAACCACCAATAACCAAGTGGTTATCGCAGGAATTTATTACGACCATGGTAATACCCGCAATGAGCTCATTATTAGCCATCAACTGTGGCAACAGGCACAACTGCCACTGTTACCCATCAGCCTTGCGGCCAGTTTTCATCCTCTGGAACAAGCTGATAAATCATCCTCATCAGTGCTAACGCAACCAATACCCACGAACAGCAAGCGCAGCGAGGCCGAACTGGATGAACTGCAAATGCAGCTCGCCACAGAGCTAGAGTTGGCTCAGGCGCAAATTTATAGCCAAGCCAACATAAAGGCCCAAGCCATTGCCATGTTTAAACGCACTTTTTCAATCACGTTAGTGCTCAATAGTTTAACCTTGCTGGTGGCCGCCATTGGGCTATTTAGCGCCTGCTTAATGTTAACCCAAGCACGGCAAGCGCCACTGGCACGGCTTTATTCTCTAGGGGTGAGTCGCAGCAAACTGCGTACTATGGTATTTAGCCAAATGCTACTGGTTGTAGTAATCACTTGCCTGATTGCGATGCCTACGGGCGCTCTGCTCGGGTATTTATTAATCGATAAAATCACCCTGCAAGCCTTTGGTTGGACCATCCAAATGATCTGGGACTGGTTTGCTTATGCCAAAGCCATCCTCATCGCACTGGTGACTTGTACCTTAGCCGTGCTCTTACCGCTTTACTGGCAAACCCGCAGGCCACTAATCGCCAGTTTGCAGCAGGAAACCCTATGAACAGTCGTCCATATACCATTACCCAATTGAAAGTGAATGGTTTACTCACAATGAACTGGCTTAAGTGCCGTACAAACGCACGCTTAATCAGTCAACTCATCATCGGTGGATTACTCTTTTTCACGATAAGCGGCTGCGATAATGCGCCCGCGAGCGTTTCAGAATCCAAATCCATGGGAGCTTTGCTAGGGCAAACAAAAGAAGGCGAAACAACCTCAACGCAACAAGCCTTTGCAAAGGTGACACCTGAGCATCAGTTTCATTTTCCCCAAGATCATCTTGCCCACAACGGCTTTCGGCAAGAATGGTGGTATCTCACCGCTAACTTAACCACCGAAAAAGGTGAGCAACTTGGCGCGCAATGGACCCAATTTAGGGTGGCACTAAAACCTCAATATACAGAATCGCAGAATGCGCAACCGCCTACCCTTAAGCCCGCTTGGGCCACTGAACAACTCTATTTTGCCCATAGCGCACTGACCTCTAGCGCAGCACATCTGGCCCATGAGAAATGGTCTCGCGGACATCCAAAGCTTGCCGGCGTCAATGTCAATCCCTATCAAATTCATCTCGATAACTGGCAATGGCAGAGTGAATCGAGCGAGTTATTTCCGGCAACCTTAAGGGTTGAGACCACAGACTTTAGTTACGAGCTAACGCTGACCAGCCAAGCACCGCTGCAATATCAAGGCGATAATGGCTATAGCATTAAAAACCGCGAGGGGAATGTCGCTTCCTACTACTACAGTCAACCTTTTATCAGCATTACTGGCCAGATCACCCGCCATATCAACATCAATGGCCAAGCCGAAAGTCGGGTAGAGAAAGTCACTGGCCAAGGCTGGCTAGACAGAGAATGGAGCTCACAATTTTTAACTAAAAGCCAGCAGGGTTGGGATTGGTTTGCCCTGCGCCTCAATGATGGTTCGGCGCTAATGCTCTTTCAGTTAAGGGAGCAATCCACCGATAAATCTCAAACTCCATTAGCCTTTTACAGCGCCAGACGAATGTTTGCCGATGGCACAGGCCGCAAGATCAACTCCCGAGACATGCCAGATGGAATAAAAATGACGCCGCTTGAATGGCAAACCACCCGCTCCGGCAAATACCCTGTAAGCTGGCAAGTCCAAATCCCGAGTGAGCAAATCGATATCCGTATCTCACCGTTAAACCCCAATAGCGCCATGGCGTTATCCACCTCCTATTGGGAAGGCCCAATTAAACTTAGCGGTAGCCATACTGGCATGGGTTATATGGAGCTGACGGGATATTAATCCACTCATAGTGATGTTTGACTGCCGGATCTTTCGCTAATCTAATCAATCTCGCCATTCCCTCTCCAAAGAGATAGCGATTGTTTAAATTTCAAACTGAGAGTTAGATCACGCGCAAAACTTTGATCCCGATCGACTATCCCCTGCAATACCTCTTGTGAGGTATACCCACATTTTTTATCAGGTCTAGACTCGCAGTTATCCACATTCAGTTGTACAGATGTTTATGCAAAGCAGCTGAGTGCATCTCAAGATAAAGGTCACCGCTATGAGTCAGGAATACCATGTCACCAGCCTCGTGGTACATGCAGCCCCTAATGCCTTGCAACAGGTTGAAGCCGATATTGCCGCGCTAAAAGGCTGCGATATCCACGCCATTTCACCCGAAGGCAAGTTGGTTATTACCCTCGAAGGGAATACCCAAAAAGCCATTCTCGACAATGTAGAAGCCATCAATGGCCTGTCCGGTGTGTTATCCGCCAGTTTGATTTACCACCAAGTAGAACCCCTAGAACAAGAACTGTTAGAAAAAGAGAGTGAGGAAACACTATGAGCATTAGCCGCCGCGAGTTTCTCAAGGCTAACGCAGCGGTTGCCGCTGCGACGGCCGTTGGCGTCACGCTTCCCGTGAAAATGGTTGAAGCCGCCGAGTCAGATAACATCAAGTGGGATAAAGCCCCCTGCCGTTTTTGCGGTGTGGGTTGTAGCGTATTAGTCGGTACTAAAGCGGGTAAAGTGGTTGCCACCAAAGGCGATCCAGAAAGCCCAGTTAACCGCGGGCTAAACTGTATTAAAGGTTACTTCCTGTCGAAAATCATGTACGGCAAAGACAGATTAACCACGCCATTACTACGCATGAAAGACGGCAAATACCACAAAGAAGGTGAATTTACCCCCGTCAGCTGGGATGTCGCCTTCGATACTATGGCCGCTAAATGGAAACACAGCATCGCCACTAAAGGCCCAACCTCTGTCGGTATGTTCGGTTCTGGTCAGTGGACGATTTGGGAAGGTTATGCCGCATCTAAACTGCATAAAGCCGGATTCTTAACCAACAACATCGACCCTAACGCCCGCCACTGTATGGCCTCAGCGGTCGTTGGGTTTATGCGTACCTTCGGTATTGATGAACCGATGGGCTGTTACGACGACTTAGAAGCCGCCGATCACTTTGTGCTCTGGGGCGCCAACATGGCCGAGATGCATCCGATCCTGTGGGCACGTTTATCTGATCGCCGTTTAAGCAGTAAAGACTGTCGCGTGCATGTACTATCCACCTTCGAGAACCGTAGCTTCGATCTTGCGGATAACCCGATGGTTTTCCATCCGCAATCAGATCTGGTGATCCTCAACTATATCGCCAACTACATCATTCAAAACAAAGCGGTAAATACTGACTTTGTGACTAAACACACTAAGTTTGCCCTCGGTGTAGATGATATCGGCTATGGCCTGCGTCCAGATCATCCGTTAGAGAAGAAAGCCAAAAATCCTGGCAATGGTAAATCTAGCCCTATTAGCTTCGAAGAATACGCTAAGTTCGTCAGCACTTATACGCTGGAATACGCAGCAAAAATGAGTGGTGTAGAGCCTGAAAAATTAGAAACCTTAGCCAAGGCCTATGCCGATCCTAAAGTGAAGGTTATGAGCCTGTGGACCATGGGGATTAACCAACACGTTCGTGGAGTGTGGGCAAACAACATGCTCTATAACATTCACTTACTGACGGGCAAAATCGCTACACCTGGCAACAGCCCATTCTCACTGACAGGCCAACCTTCAGCCTGTGGTACCGCCCGTGAAGTCGGCACCTTTGCCCATCGCCTCCCCGCAGATATGGTGGTGGATAACGATAAGCATCGCGCGATCACCGAAAAAATGTGGCAAGTGCCTGAAGGCACGATTCCACCTAAACCTGGCTACCATGCCGTACTGCAAAGCCGGATGCTCAAAGACGGTAAGCTAAACTGTTATTGGACTATGTGTACCAATAACATGCAAGCCGGCCCGAATATCAATGATGAAATTTACCCGGGATTCCGTAATCCAGAGAACTTTATCGTGGTATCCGATCCTTACCCAACCGTCACCGCCATGGCAGCAGACCTTATTCTACCGACCGCCATGTGGGTCGAGAAAGAAGGCGCCTACGGTAACGCCGAGCGCCGCACCCATATGTGGCATCAACAGGTTAAAGCGCCTGAGGGAGCTAAATCGGATCTGTGGCAATTAGTCGAGTTTTCAAAACGCTTTAAAGTGTCTGAAGTGTGGCCCGCAGAGCTTATCGCTAAAAAGCCTGAATACGCTGACAAGACCCTTTATGAAGTACTGTTTGCCAATGGTGTCATCAACAAGTTCCCGACTACCGATTGTAAGGGCGACCTCAACGACGAAAGTGAACACTTTGGCTTCTATCTACAAAAAGGCATCTTCGAAGAATACGCCGCCTTCGGTCGCGGCCATGGCCATGACTTAGCCGACTTTGACCGTTACCACGAAACCCGCGGCCTACGCTGGCCAGTGGTTGAGGGGAAAGAAACCCTGCGTCGCTTCGTTGAAGGTAGCGATCCTTATGTTAAGGCAGGTGAAGGCTTTAAGTTCTACGGTAAACCCGATGGTAAAGCGGTAATTTTCGCCCTGCCTTACGAACCAGCAGCGGAAGAGCCTAACTCAGAATACGATCTGTGGATGTCTACCGGCCGTGTGCTCGAACACTGGCATACAGGTTCGATGACCGCCCGTGTACCTGAGCTATACCGCGCCTATCCTGATGCACAAATCTTTATGCATCCTGAAGACGCTAAGGCTCGCGGTCTGCAACGTGGTGATGAAGTGATCGTGGCATCTCCCCGTGGTGAGGTCAAAACCCGTGTCGAAACCAAAGGCCGAAACAAACCGCCACGCGGCGTGGTGTTTATGCCCTTCTTCGATGCGCGTCAGTTAGTCAACAAGTTGATTCTGGATGCTACCGATCCACTGTCAAAAGAAACTGACTTTAAGAAGTGCCCAGTAAAAGTGATGAAGGCCTAAGCCCTCATTTGATAGCGATAAGCGTATTTGAAAGCGATTAAGGAGTCTAAGGTGAGTCAGCAAGTGAAGAGTCCATTCACAGTCAAACAAGTCAACCGTCGCCAGTTTTTGGCCACGACGGCTAAGGCTGGCTGTGTGATGGGGCTTGTGGGATTAGGCTTGACGGCCACGGCAAAAAGCCAAGGTCAACTCGCCTCCCAAGCTTGCAGACCGCCGGGCGCCCTTGAAGAAAGCGATTTTCTCTCGGCCTGCGTGCGCTGCGGTTTGTGTGTTGCGGCTTGCCCTTACGACACGCTAACACTGGCACGGTGGTTCGATGGCGCCGCCACTGGCACGCCATTCTTTACCGCAAGACGCATTCCCTGCGAAATGTGTGAGGATATTCCCTGCATCAAAGCCTGCCCATCGGGCGCGCTTGATCCTCAACTTGAGCACATTAGCGATGCCAAAATGGGTGTTGCGGTACTGATCGATGAGAAAAATTGCCTTAACTTTAAGGGATTACGCTGTGATGTCTGTTATCGGGTTTGTCCGTTAATCGACAACGCCATCACCTTAGAACGCCAACGTAATCAACATAGCGATCACCACGCGATGTTTTTACCCACAGTCAACAGTGATACCTGCACGGGTTGTGGCAAATGCGAGCACGCCTGCGTACTCGATACCGCCGCCATAAAAGTCTTACCGACGGCATTAGCACTCGGTAAGGCAGCGGAGCATGATACTTATCTCAACACCGAGGAAACCACCTTAGAGATGTTGAATAAGGGGCTGACGTTATGAGCAATGAGTCTATGAGTAACAAGTCTATAAGTCATAAGACCATGAACTCAAAAGCCCGCATGCAAGGCGAGCATGTCGCAGCCATTGCAGAACTCGGTTGGTTTGGCGCACACAAATATTTGCTACTACGCCGCGCAGTGCAATTCGGCTTGTTAGGGCTATTTGCACTAGGGCCGCTACTAGGGATTTGGTTATTTAAGGGTAATTTATCGGCCAGTTTACTGCTCGATATCATTCCCTTTGCCGATCCGCTAGTGAGCTTACAAATGCTCATTAGCGGGCATATTCCCGAGCTTAGCCTATTGATAGGTGCAGCCTTGGTCATACTGTTTTATGCCCTCGCCGGTGGCCGGGTGTTTTGCAGTTGGGTGTGTCCAGTCAATCTGGTAACTGACTCCGCAAGCTGGCTCAGACGTAAACTAAACCTCCCTCGCACCAGCGAGTTACCGCGTAATTTACGTTATTACCTGCTGGCTCTCGTGCTGTTATTGCCACTGCTCACGGGCAACTTGATTTGGGAATGGATTAATCCCGTCCCCTTAGTCTATCGCGCCGTGCTATTTGGCAGTCTCAGTGGTTTATGGATTTTAGCGGCGATATTTCTGCTGGATCTATTTATCGCCGAGCGCGCTTGGTGTGGTCATCTGTGCCCAACGGGCGCCCTATTTGGCTTAATCGGCAAATGGAGCCCCATTAAGATCGTCGCCAGCAAAGCTAGCGCCTGTGATAACTGCATGGATTGCTTTGCCGTATGCCCCGAGCGCCAAGTATTAAAGCCCGCGTTAAAAGGGCAAAATCCGGTAATCACTAGCCCAGACTGCACCCAATGCGGCCGCTGTATCGATGTCTGCGCAAAGCGCGTATTTCGCTATCAAACACGTTTTACGGCCACTCAGGCTCAACTTAGTTCAGGCGATTCGACCGATTGTCACTCGCCATCAACCACTTCACCAATTCGTCAACACATTGCCCCCAAGGCGGAGAATGACCAATGAAAAAAATACTCACCTTAGCCGCGATTGTATTAGCCATCGGCGGCTGCTCAGGCCAACAAGCAGACTCTCAAGCAACACCAGTCAATATCAAATCCCTCGCCGGCGATAGCGCAGTGACCGATATTCGCCCCGCTGATGCTATGCCCGTTTACCCAGCTCGCGGTAAGGCGTTGGAACGCAGTTTTACTGACCAACCGCCACTCATCCCACATAAGGATGATTACAAAATAACCTTAGATAAAAATGGCTGTTTAACTTGCCATAGCTGGGATAAAGCACCACGGATGAAAGCCACACCAGTGGCGAAATCCCACGTTATCGACGATAAGGGCACGCTCAATGGCCATAATTATTTCTGCACCCAGTGCCATGTTGCACAAGCAGAAAACAAAGCGCCTTTAGTTGATAATAAGTTCTCAACTCAGTAAAACAATCCTCCCCTGCCCGCACCAAAGCCACTGATCATCCAGTGGCTTTTTATTATCCATAACAAAATTAGAGATAAACTTAAAAACTCAGTGGGGGAGATGTTGGACGAACTGAAAAATAAGCAGACGGGACAATAGATAAAATGGAAAAGTAAAAACCCAGCCTAGGCTGGGTTAACTTGTTGTTTTGCTTTATGCAAATCACCCGCCGGAGCCGTTACTCTTGTTTGCGCTGCCTTTGCTGTTTGCACATTCTTTGTTTCAGGCATCGCCGCCTGCCACAAAGCACCTACCCATAAACTTGACGTTGACTTCATGACCAAATCTCCTGTTCTGTTAACAAGTTCAAAGTAATACTTAGACCATCATCAGTAAAATGAATTAACGCCATACAATGGATTCCATTTGAGCATGAACATTCCAATCAAGACCTTACAATGTTTTCTGATCTTAGTTGAAACGGAAAACTTCACCCGTGCAGCACAAAAATGCTTTATCACTCAACCAACGCTCAGCAAAATCATCCAAAGGCTTGAAGAAAGCGTAGGAGAAACCCTGCTGATCCGTAACAATCAAAAGGTGGAGCTAACCCAAGCTGGGCAACTGTTTGAACACAGTGCGCGGGAGATCCTCGGACAATGGCATAGATTGCAGGAGGATATGAGTAACTTAAGCGGCCTAAAATCGGGGCGGCTTAGACTCGGTGTCTGCCCCATGATGAGTAGCTTAATTATTGGATTACTGACGAGCTATCGTAAGCGTTATCCAGGGGTTGAACTACAAATGTATGAATACGGGGGATTTGGCTGCGAGCAGGCACTGCTAAATAACAGTTTAGATATTGCCTTTACTGCGTTACCCACAACCCATGAGACTGAGCTAGTCAACCAACCGCTAACAAAATATCCTCTGTTAGCTTGCCTGCCTGATGGGCACCCGCTTGCAGCTAAGTCATATCTCAACTGGCAAGATTTTGAAGCTTATCCGTTTATTCTCTATAACGAGGACTTCTCACTTGCCAAATTGATAACTCGCCTCAGCCGTAAGGCTGGCGTGCAATTAAATATCGCCTTTCGCAGTGGTCAATGGGACTTTCTTGCAACCATGGTTGAAGCCGACATGGGACTGGCCATATTACCCGAACCTATTTGCCAAAAACTCAGTCACAGCAAACTAGTCTTTAGACCGATGCAACCGGCATTAACTTGGGATTTAGCCCTGATTTGGCGGCAGAACTTACCGTTAACTCCCGCGGCAAATGCTCTACTGGAATTAAGCAAACAAAAAGCTTAAATGCTGAATGCTGACTCGTCAACCTATCGTCAACCAGTGCATCGCCCATAAAAAAACCGCTGCTAGCCTAGGCTTAGCAGCGGTTTCTATTTAGAGGAAGTTAAGAATTACTTCTTAGCTTCAGCAGCTTTACGCTCTTTAACTTGCTCAACAACTTTTTCCGCAACACTGTTTGGACATGGGCTGTAGTGTGAGAACTCCATAGAGAACTGACCACGGCCTGAAGTCATTGTACGCAGAGTACCGATGTAACCGAACATTTCTGATAACGGTACGTCAGCCTTAACGCGAACACCAGTTACACCAGCAACTTGGTCTTTGATCATACCGCGGCGACGGTTTAAGTCACCGATCACGTCACCCACGTTGTCTTCTGGGCTGAACACGTCAACTTTCATGATTGGCTCAAGTAGTTGTGGTTTAGCTTTAGCCATAGATTGACGGAATGCCGCTTTAGCAGCGATTTCGAACGCGATAGCTGAAGAGTCAACTGCGTGGTAAGCACCGTCAGTCAGTTCAAACTCAACGTCTAACACTGGGAAGCCAGCGATAGTACCGGTGTTCATCATGCTCGCGAAGCCTTTTTCAACTGCTGGCCAGTATTCCTTAGGAACGTTACCACCAACAACTGAAGACTTGAACACGAAGCCAGAGTTTGGCTCACCTGGGCGAATGATGTATTCGATCTTACCGAATTGACCAGAACCACCAGATTGTTTCTTGTGGGTGTATTGGTCTTCAACCATTTGAGTAATGGTTTCACGGTAGGCCACTTGTGGCTCACCTACGATCAGCTCAACACCATAAGTACGCTTCAGGATGTCTACTTTAATATCTAAGTGCAGTTCACCCATACCTTTAAGGATGGTTTCGCCTGAATCTTCGTCAGTTTCTACGCGGAATGATGGATCTTCTGCGATCATCTTACCGATAGCGATAGCCATCTTCTCGCTGCCGCCTTTATCTTTTGGCGCTACTGCGATAGAGATAACTGGCTCTGGGAACACCATGGCTTCCAGAGTACATGGGTGCTTAACATCACACAGTGTGTGACCAGTTTGTACGTTCTTCATACCCACGATTGCGATAATGTCACCAGCTTCAGCTGATTCAATTTCGATACGATCGTTAGCATACATTTCGCACATACGGCCGATACGCTCAGTCTTACCAGTTGCACTGTTAAGAATGGTATCGCCTTTCTTCAGACGGCCAGCATAAATACGTACGAAAGTCAGGGCACCGAAACGGTCATCCATGATCTTGAACGCTAATGCTTTTAATGACTCATCAGCAGAAACGATAGCGTATTCGCCAGTTTCGTTACCTTCTTCGTCAGTTAAAGGTTGTGGATCAACTTCATCTGGCGCTGGCAGATAATCAACAACAGCATCCAGAACCAGTTGCATACCTTTGTTTTTGAAGGCAGAACCACAGAATGTTGGGAAGAATGCCATAGTACGAGTACCCTTACGGATACAACGTTTCAGGTCTTCAACAGATGGCTCTTCGCCTTCCATGTAAGCTTCTAGCAGATCGTCATCTTGCTCAACAGCAGTTTCGATCAGCATTTCACGGTATTCTTCAACTAAGTCAACCATGTCCGCTGGAACATCTTTAACTTCGAAGTTTTCTGGAATACCAGAATCGTCCCATACGTAGGCTTTACGAGTTAGCAGGTCAACAACACCACAGAACTCATCTTCAATACCGATTGGCAGAACCATAACCAGTGGGTTAGCAGCTAAAACGTCTTTAGTTTGCTTAACAACACGTAAGAAGTCAGCACCCATACGGTCTAACTTGTTTACGAAGATGATACGAGCAACTTCAGATTCGTTCGCATAGCGCCAGTTCGTTTCTGATTGAGGCTCAACACCACCAGAACCACAGAATACAGCGATACCGCCGTCAAGAACCTTCAGAGAACGGTAAACTTCAACAGTGAAGTCAACGTGCCCAGGGGTGTCAATAACGTTGAAACGGTGATCTTTCCAGAAGCAGCTTACTGCCGCTGACTGAATGGTAATACCGCGCTCAGCTTCCTGAACCATGAAGTCAGTTGTTGATTCACCATCGTGAACTTCACCGATTTTATGGATTTTACCGGTTAGCTTAAGAATACGCTCGGTGGTCGTGGTTTTACCCGCGTCAACGTGAGCGAAGATACCAATGTTTCTGTATTTGGATAATTCGGTCATGATTCAACTTTAATGATTAGTTTAAGAAGTAGACGGAGTATGCGACAAACCACCGACACACCGCACATCAGATTATTTTAGGCGCATATTGTAAATTGGAACCCCGCTATGCGCAAATGGCTCTTGCAATTTTTCACGATAAAGTCGCGGAAAAAATTAAAAAAAAATAAGAAAAATGCATTAAAACAATTAAATAAAAAAATTTAGCTCAGTTTTCAAACAATTAGTAAAAAGCCTAAAAATAAGCGTTTTTTTACCGATATTGCAGATTTCTCATACTTTAAGGACTCACAAATGGCAAAAGACCAGCCCAATGCAACCTCAATACAAACTTCAACTCAGGTTAAAACTCGGTTTAACCTAAAAGTTGATTAGCATAAATGTGAAATTGATCGAGTAAAGTGTCAATGGGCTTAGCAATGCATCTAATTTCGCAAACTAAGCATTGGATTCATCAATACAAATCTGATTTCTGCCCAAGGCTTTCGCTTGATACAATGCTTTATCTGCTCGTTCAAAGCAGGACTGCATTGGTTCATTACTCGCTAATTTGGCAATCCCAAAACTACAGGTGAGCCGCACATCACCACTAAAGCGATAATCCTTAATCGCCGCAGCAATCCGCTGGCACAATGAGTTAACTAAAGTAATTGAAGTCTGATGGCAAAGGATCACGAACTCTTCACCTCCCCAACGGGCAACAACATCTGATTCACGCACACAATGCTGCAGCACTGTAGACAGCTCCATCAAAATATTATCTCCGACGGTATGACCTAAGGTATCATTAATCTCTTTAAAGAAATCGATATCTAACATGACAAGGCAGATGCTACTTTCTGATGCGGTCTCAGAACGATGCTCATGCACAAACTGGCGGTTAAAGTAATGGCGATTATAGAGTTTGGTGAGCGGATCATGGGTAGATAAAAACTCGAGTTCAGTATTGGTTTGTTCTAATTGCCGACGTAGGGCTTCAAGCTGTGTATTTTTATCGGTTAAGCGTCGATTATAGCGACTGATAAAATAAGTCCGAGTCGCAAGTAAAAATATCACCAGCAGAGTGCCTGCAATCACTTGATAGATAAGCCAATAGTTAGTCTCATCGATAACAGTAATATTGTTCCATTTCTGGTAAATCCTAATTCGCTCAAGCTCATCAACATCATCAAGTACTTGATTAAGTATCGGCAGCAGTGCTTCATGGCCTAAACTCACTCCCATGCGTAGTTCATCTTCTGGCCCGCCCCACCCCGCAATTTTAAGATGGTTAAAACCTGTCTGCTGAATATAAGCATTCACCGAAAACATTGACCCAACAAATAAATCAGCGCGCTTATCGAGCACAGCCTCGAGTCCCGCTGGTTCACTGGCCACTTCGATGATTTTGACTCTAGGGTAATATTGCTGAATATACTCAGCGAGACGATAGCCTTTAGGCACGGCTAATGTTCGTGAGCCTATGTTTTCAAATCCTTGTAAAAATGGCTGTTCTTTTAGCGAAACCAACACATTTGGCGAGTGAAAATACACATGGCTAAAATGTAAAAATTGCTCTCGGGTAGCGGTTTTGTTCAACATTGGAGTTAAATCACAGCGCCCAGTTTGTAAAAAATTAAGGGTTTCAGACCAAGATGTTGTGGGAACAAGAATGAATTTAAGGGGAGAATGGGACTCAATGTAACGAATATAGTCCGATGAGACCCCTACATGTTTTCCCTCTCGTATCGCTTCATAGGGCAGCCAGTCGGGATCAACACAGTAACGGACTAACTGCCTACTGCTAGCACCGTCATCAGAGGTTTTGAGATAGCGCGAAGCCAAACGCTCTGCACTCACAGTTAAGGGTGAGCATAAACAGAAGAATAAAAACCAAAATCGACAACCCATGTCGCTTCTCAAATACATTCGTAATTCGCTGACGTAGATAAAAAGTGTATACATGATATTAAGATAATACCAATGCGCTCATCCTAAGCAGAAAAATGCACCGAACCTGAGAAACGTAATCTTGTTACCGATAAAAAAATACCCGCCAAATTGACGGGTATTTCGTTTACTTAATCTATTTTTACAAGATTAATCTTCAACTGGTGACACAACAAAGAGTAGGTCACCTTGCGATACTTGCTGACCATTGCTGTTCAGAATACGCTCGATGCGGTACTTCTTATCCTCAGGATAGAGCACGGCGCCTTGGCGGTTAAAGCCAGCCAAGTTAACCTGCGAGAACATCTTCATTGCTTCAGTCAAGGCAAGGGTTTGCTCAACGGTTACAATATCACCTTCTTTAACGAAATCAGGTTCGCCTGGCGCTGGAGAGGTATAGAAGATACCTGCGCCTTGGGCTAATACTTTAAGCTCGTTACTTTCACCCACACGCAGCGACTCAGTATCCACACCAACGGTTTCAGCAGCGGCTTCCATTTCAGCAATCAGTGCTGGAATATCTAGCTCAGCCATAAAGCGTGGCAGATAGTTAGTGTCGTATACGCCTTCTTTGAAAGTGCCATCGCTTAGGATTAACTTCAGCAATGGAATGTTAGTCGCGATACCTTTGAGCACTACGCTGTCGAGGTAAGCATGTAGCTTCGCAATAACGTCTTCACGGTTTTCACCGCGCATAATCACCTGGGCGATTAAGCTATCGTAATAAGGCGAAACTTCTTTGCCCGGTGCTGCAATCGAGATGATTTCTACATCTGGATGATCAGGGAATACACATTCGGTGATCTTGCCAGGGTTTGGAACCAGTTGCAGTACGCCATGGCTGTCGAGTGCGGCTTTCTCAGCCGTTACACGCACTTCCATCGCATAACCGATTTCTTTCGGCTCTAAATGCTCGATTGAACGACCCGCAGCAATATCAAACTGCGCGCTTACGATATCGATACCAGAAGTCGCTTCGGTTACTGGATGCTCTACTTGCAGACGAGTGTTCATCTCCATGAAGTACACTTCGTTTGCGTCTAGGTTGTAGATGAACTCTACAGTACCTGCACCCATATAATCGGTCGCATCACCTAAGGCACGGGTGTAATCCAGCACTTGTTTCTTCAGTTCATCTGGCAACATGGTTGAGCCAGACTCTTCGACCACTTTCTGGTTGTTACGTTGTACTGAACAGTCACGTAAACCCAATACTTTAGCGTGACCAAATTGGTCGCGCAGTAATTGCACTTCGATATGACGTAGTGACGTAACATATTTCTCTAAGTACAGGTCGCCGTTACCGAAGGCGGCTGCCGCTTCGGTAGCGGTTTTTTGGAATAAACCAATCATATCCTCAGGACGTTTAACGACCTGAATACCTTTACCACCGCCGCCTTGTACCGCTTTGAGCAGCACTGGGTAACCAATTTCATTGGCCACGTTTACCGCTTGCTCAGCGTTAGTCAGAATACCGTGTGAACCTGGTACCACTGGTACGTTTTGGCTTTGTGACGTCTTAATCGCGTTCGACTTGTTACCCATAGTCGTCATTGAATGCACGCTAGGGCCCACAAAGTTAACCCCATTATTCACACACAATGCCGCAAATTGTGGACTTTCAGACAGGAAGCCGATACCTGGGTGCAGTGCATCAACTTGCTCGTATTCGGCAACTTTCAACACTGAGTAAGCATTCAGGTAACTTTCGTCAGAGGTGTTACCCCCTAAACAGACTAACTTGTCAGAATCTTTCAGCATATCCGCAGGTACGGCAGTCATGTCAGGATCTGACGCCACCAATACCACGTTGATATCGTTATCGTGAGCCTTACGGATCAACTTAACAGCGGTACAACCACGGGCATGAACCAATACTTTATTAATTGGTTTCATTAACTTACGAGGATCGTTTTGAACAATCACTTCTTCTTCAACAGGCGCTTCAACAACCAGAGTCGACAGAGCATTGATGATTACGTCATTAATCTTCGCCGTTGGCATTGGCATCAGAGGATCGATGCTCGCCAATTGGTTATCTAAGGTTTCGCTGAATGGGTTGTGGACTAAGCCCGCCATTGCACCTGGTACTTTCGACAGATAGTTCGACAGAGTCGACGTTGAAGGTAAGTAAGCAGGAACCACCATTTGACCCGCGAATGGCATGTTAGTACCAGACAGGTAGTAGGTTTGCACTAATGGGTGAGTCACGAAACTCGCTTGCGCACCACCGGTACAGTCACCAAAACCAAACATCAATACTGGCAATTCGTTATCACGGATAAAGCGTGTGATACGGTCGTTCACAACAGCCATTGAGAACAGTGCCGCAGCACCTTCTTTAGTCTGCATACCGCCTGAGCTGATAAAACAAACTACTGGCAATTTACGCTTAGCACATTCGATCAGCAGCGCAGAGAATTTCTCAGCACTCGCCATATCGAAGGCACCCGCTTGGAATGCAGTGTTAGATACCGCCAGACCCACACGGACTTTTTGTCCCTTTTCTTTAAAGTCAGCAATACCGGTGATCAGGCCGCAAGGACGAATACCTTTATCTAACGCATCTTCAATCGATAAACGGAAACCAGGGAAGTTGAGCAAGTTAGCCGACATTTTGTCGCCATTGATTTCGTCGAAATTAGTGAAAAATTGCTTAATCACATTTTCCCACGTCATCTTGCCGGTACGTTTTTCGTCACGTAATACTTTTTGGATCAGTAAGTCCTGATAACCCATGGTCAAGCGGTTCCAGAAGTCCTTACGACGACCGATACGCACAGGGTTAATCGCACCAGTGTATTTGCTGTGGTCGCTTTCACTGTCGAAGTATTCAGGCAATAAACGTTCGAAGAAGTAAGTCAGGATAACGAATAAACTGTCGTTAAGTTGTGGGAAGCCCACACTCTTCCACTGCTCTACACGCACCAAGAGATCGGCACGGTTAGATTGGCTCATAAAGTACTTAAGCCACTTGTAGAATTTAGCCTTGTCGTTTGCGGTATCCTGAGTAGACAGCGCATGGTCAATCGACTTGTGCAGTAGATTGTTCACAGAGTTGCGTGACAGACTCTTAGACATCATGGCTTCTTTCGCGATAGACGCTAAGCTACCCACAACGTTGTCGTAAAGTGAGTTAAAAATCAGGATGTTATGGCATTGCCAAATAAAGTCTTCACGCAGCTCATCGTTTACAACGACATCGAGCACAGTCAATTGATTAAGCTCAGGCCATTTTGCTTGAGTTACAGACTTAGGCAGATTTTCAAGATGCTGAATTAAGCCCTTAAAGTTGTTTGCCGCGTTGCTCTTCCAACGGTGATATAAAGACCAACCGATGTTAAATAACAGTGCCTTACGAGCTTTTTTATAGTTTTCTTTTGGTTCACCCAAAATAAAACGTGTCAGCATATTACGTTCGGTTGAAATTTCATCGCGCTTAGCAATAAAGTTCGCCCACAATTTGTTCAGATCTTCATCGTAAACCAGCTTATCAGGGCTAGATAGCCAAGCTTGGAATACACGATCTTGCTCTTGCTGGATACGCGCTAACAAGTCACCTTCAGGCACGCTAACACGTGACAAACGTCCGTATTGCTCCTGAGAGATCGAATGAATACGGCTACGCAGCGTTAAATAACGCAGGTAACGGTAAGCGCTACCAAACAAGTTGTGGTGGTTGGTTGGGCTCGTTGCCACAGCCAATTCAGCGTTTAACTCCAATGCCATCAAGTTTTTAGATGGGTTAAGGAAACGCGCTAAACTGCGGTCATAGTGCTCACGTAAATCTTTAGATTCACGTACAAAGTTCACTGCTGCGCGCTCAACCGCTTCGATACTACTGATAATCGCGCGGCGTAAATTGTGCTGACGCTCGTCACGGTCACCTGGAGAAAAATCGATAATGCCATCGATACAACCGGCGGTGTAAAGCTCTTCTGGAGACACACCCACAGACTTAGCACATTCCTGCCATGACAGGTTGTACTTACGCGCAATACTTTGTAGACCTTGTGGCTGAATCGTGTTGAAAATACCATCGCGCAGCGATAACAGGATGTTGGCCGCCGCTAATGGAATCGCACCCCCCGAGTAACCCGCACCGATAACGATACCGACTGTCGGTACGTCAACGTTGGCACTCTCGGCAATCGCCTTAGAAATAGAATGTGCTTGGTTTTGGCTGTTGGCCACTTCGCCAGCATCGGCCCCTGGGGTATCGATTAAATAGACGATAGGCATAGACAATTCGGCAAAATGACGAATCGCTTTACAGGCGGCATAGTGATGCTCAGGCATCCATGCACCGTTAGCCGTTGTGCGCTCTTGAGCAATAAAGCCGATACGACGAGTGCGTGAACCGAAATTCAGCTCGACCTCAGCACTGTAGAAAGAGCCCAAGTGAGTTTCGGTAATCAAGCGCCCCTTTAGGTCCGCAATGATACGTTTAGCACCAGGACGACCTTTGTCTTGGGTCGGTTGGATCACTTTTGCGACGTAACCGTCAACATCTAACGATGCCAAGTCTTTTAAATTTGCCTGAATGGCATCTTCATTTAAAAGACCTTTAATTTCTTCTGATAAGCTCTGTTTACTGTGTTTAGGAAACAGAGAAAAATCCTTTGCCAAATGCTCGGCCTGTAAAAAAAGCGGATCGGGCGTTTGGGCTTGAGTCATGTGTTTGGGCTGATTATTGCTGGTCATCAAAAGATCCTCTGCTTTAGCCTCTGAAAATTTTTAGCCAATAAATATAACTTTGTTATCCCGCCAAATGCCATTAAACTGCATAAGACGCTATGTTCCAAATATGAGACAGTGGGAAAAACATGCCAGATTTAAACGGTATGATGCTATTTGCAGCCGTAGTGAGAGCAAAGGGATTCTCCCAAGCTGCACGTGAAACCGGCCATCCAAAATCCACCATAAGTCGCAAAATCGCGCAGCTTGAAGAACAACTAGGCGTGCGATTGTTACAACGCGACACCCGTAACCTGAGTCTTACCCAAGTCGGGGCACTCTTTTATCAACACTGTGATTCCATTCGCAATGAGGTGGAAGCGGCCAAGGCTGTTATCGAGAGTACCCATGATGATGTATCAGGATCATTACGGATAGCCATTCCGGTCTCTTTTAGCCAAGAATTAATTGCTAACCTCTGTAGCGGATTCATGCGTTTATATCCCAATGTGGAATTAGATGTCCAGTTTACCGACAACGATATCGGTTTGGTGGGTGAAGGATATGACATAGCTATCAAATATGGACCACTGCAATCCTCTGATCTTGTTGCAAGATTACTGTTCGAGCGTCAACCAATTCTGGTAGCAAGTCCTGGCTATTTAAAAGCACGCGGCACCCCCGCAACACCTAAGGAGCTGAGCGACCATAGTGGTATTCTGCTAGGGACATCCCGCTCAGCACCCATATGGCCCTTAGGCAAAGGGGCTCGCAAAACCATGGTAAACTTTCAGCGTAAAGTCAGGGTCAATAGCCCGATAATGGTTAAGCAGTTAGCCCTCGATGACTTTGGGATTGCAATGCTATCAAACTCCGCCTGCAAAACCGAACTCGCCAACGGCCAGCTAGTGCCAATCTTACAGGAATGGCCGATTGAACCCTTTAAGGTCTACGGGGTGTATTCGAGCCGCAGACAATTAGCCACCAATATCAGCGCCTTCTTGGACTTTTTCGTCAAACGCTTTAGCAGCCAAGAAAGCCTACAATCCTTGATGGGCTAGGCACTTTATCGCAGCGGCATTCACCTTTACTGACATCGCCATTCCTTTATACACATCCCAATGTTGAGTGACCATGACCATTTAGATAACAAAAAAGCCTAGCAAATTGGCTAGGCTTTTTACGTTTAGGAATGTGATGCTAATGCTCAAGCTAAAAGTTAACGCGCGGAGCTTAAGTCGATTTGGCCTAACCGATTAAGTATGAGCCATTAACTACAAGCGCATCGAGCATCAGCATTTTGTCCATATATCTTTACAGCTTATATGACGGCTATTTCACACAAATACGCGCTAACCACTTCTAGGGAATAATTTTTTCCTGTTTTAGCACTTCTTTTGTGATGGCTTGGCGCAGCCCTAAACCATCCGATGTGGGCATATCCATATTCATCGCAAAAAACCACACATTATCATCAAGTTCAACCCAACCGACCCACCAGCCAATCTTAGGTTCGATTCTAGTCGAGTATCCCGTTTTAGCCCGAATAATATAGTCGCCATTGGCTTCGGTCAGCATGGCTTGTTTGACAATACGCTGGCTGCGCTCCGATACGTGTAACTTATTGTGATACAGCTTTCTTAAAAAGGTGATTTGCTCAGTGGCCGAAATTCGAATACCACCATCGAGCCAGAAACTGTCTACATTGCCCGAAATGTCCTCATTACCATAATCGAAAGCATGTAGCATCTTGCTCATACGTGCCTCGCCAATTTGGCGGGCAAATTCTTGATAAACAGGCACAACTGAATATTTCATCGCGGTGATTAGATTATGATCGCGATTCCAAGTGGCGATATCGCGCGTCTGTCCATCCCACTTAAAGACTTGGTGTTCATCCTTAACCACGCCCAAATCGAGGGCGATCAAGCTATTGGGAATTTTAAAGGTAGATGCGGGTAAAAATGCTTGGTTCGCCCGTTTAAGATTATTGGTAAATCCTTGCTGCTTATTCTCATTCCAGAGCACAACTACGCCCTGTGATTTATGTTCAGTAAAGTGAGCATTCCAACTTTTGTTTTCTTGCCATTCCTTTGCTACCGCAGGCATTCCGATAATCGATGCCACCAAAAACACAGCCGATAAGGCTAATACACGCATAACGTCCCCTTGCTTAATGCAATATATCCATACAAATTAAGTGCTAAGCTTATCATTCTCTGCCCTCTCATTCCCTAGCAAACTGCTGACCAATTGTGGCAACAATCAGGCACAAGCTTTACAAGATTTAACTATTAGCTATCCCAACTAAACGCCAGTCCAAAATCATAGCAACTCGTCAGTATCGATCTGATATGCAAAATAGGAATAAGATCCTCGAATCACTATAGGTAAACTCTTATACTCAAAACAATCATTGTGGCTTTTTGGCATAAGTTTCATTATTTCTAAGATGAAGTAAGCCTGAACGCCCTAGAAACATCGTCTATTTCCAGCAAAATAAGTGATTAAAATAAAAAAGGAAACGCCAATGTTAAAGCCCTGCCTCGCTTTTATCCTCGCTAGCACAGTGGCGCAAACCGCTGGTGCCGTACAACTCCTCGGCGATGTGGAAGTGTCTCGCATTCCTACCGCTGAAAAAGTCATGGCTGAAGTGGTAAACCGTTATCAAGCATTGGATGAAGGCTTAGCGAATCAA
Organism: Shewanella sp. MM_2022_3; assembly: GCF_022557375.1. NCBI lineage: Bacteria > Pseudomonadati > Pseudomonadota > Gammaproteobacteria > Alteromonadales > Shewanellaceae > Shewanella > Shewanella sp. MM_2022_3. The sequence goes on along the minus strand of NZ_JAKZGV010000026.1, from coordinate 23,084 downwards.
TTATCCGCACAGAAAAATGAACGCGACGCTACCCAACTTGCCGCCCGCCAAGGACATAGATTATGGCAACAGGCTGTGCGTGATGTGCAGTCAGGACACTTTGATGACAGATCTCTGTATTGGGCGCGACTCTCAATGTTAAATAGCCTTAAAAACAACAGTGCTAACTTTAAAATGGCTGATTGGCAGCAACAGATTTTAGCCAGCGCGGTTGAGAAGGCATCGCGAGGCTTCAGTGATATCCAATACGATGATGATGTGCAGATAAAAATCTTCCTGACGGGATTCGACCCCTTCTTCCTCGACAAAGACATCAGTCAGAGCAATCCTTCGGGCTTAGTCGCCCTCGCCCTCGATGGTTTTAAATTTGATATCAATGGCAAAAAGGCCCAAATCGAAACCGCCATGATCCCAGTACGCTTCGAGGATTTCGACCAAGGTATTATCGAATCCTTACTCAGCCCCATTTATCGCGACCCTAAAACCCAGTTTATCTTTACCGTCAGCATGGGGCGCAGCGACTTTGATATTGAACGCTTCCCAGGCCGTAACCGTAGTGCAGCAGCGCCCGATAACCAAAATCTATACACAGGCGCAAGCAAAACCGCGCCTATCGCCCCCAAACTCAACGGTAAAGACTTTATCGGCCCTGAATTTGTTGAATTTTCATTACCCGTCGCAGCGATGCAAGTGCAAGGTGGTCAGTGGAAAGTCAACGATAACCATACTGTGACCACCCTAGCGCGCGGCGAATTGAATGCCAGCTCCCTAAGTGAGCTGCAAAATGAAACCTCGGTCGAAGGCTCTGGTGGTGGGTATCTCTCAAACGAGATTTCTTATCGCGCCATTGTGTTACAGCAAAAGTTCAATAGCCGCGCTAAGGTGGGCCATATCCACACCCCGAGGGTGAAGGGCTACGACAATGCCACCGAACAAGCCATTGTCGAGCAAGTGCGTACTATGGTGATGCAGGCCGCGGCGAGCCTGTAACCGCCGCAATACTGGCATTGTCAGCAAGCGTTGGTTATGATGCGAACGCTTGCTTTATGCGCCTTATCGGGTCGCATCATGGTATCCATCTGACACACCTAGCCACACTTGATGCTTTGCAAAATAAGAGTTAACACCTAAGTCTATGTTTAACCCGAGATCCCTACTCAATAGCCTGCGCCGTAAAGCTATCTCATCCGAGAGTATCACCACGCCGACTGCGACCAAGATGGCGAAAACCAACACGCCACAACAGCAGCCAAAGCCACTGACACCCCTGCAGCAGCAAATCCTTACGCGTATCGAAGACTGTTATCAGCAGGCAGAAATCTACTTTAAGCGTCCATTTGCGCGGCCGTTGACCCAATTTACCCAGCAGGGACGGAGTGCGGGCACAGCGCATTTGCAGCAGAATCGCCTGCGCTTTAACCCCGTATTACTCAGGGAAAATAGCGAAGCCTTCTTATCCGAAGTAGTGCCCCACGAAATCAGCCACTTACTCTGCTTCCAACTCTTTGGCAAAACCAAACCCCATGGCCGCGAGTGGCAATCCATCATGCTCAAGTTGTTTAAGGTGAGCCCCAATACCACCCACAGTTTCGATACTCAGTCGGTTAAAGGGAAAGACTTTGAGTACCGCTGTGCCTGCGGCCCAGTTCGGCTAAGTATTCGCCGCCATAATAAAGTACTGCGTGGTGAAACCCGTTATCTGTGTAAACGCTGCCATACCCACCTCACCTTTACCGAAGCAGCGGAATAACCCACATAGCGTAAAAATCCTCGGCCAAAAGTACGAGCGATTTGCATAGGACGCGGTATTTCCCTTACCATTCAGGCATAAAAGACGAGCCACAGGCTCGCGTAGTATTGATTATTTTTGGGATAAATATTGAACAACTCCAAGATAGCCTTAAGGTCTCGGCAAACCTTGCTGTGCCTTTTCAGTTGGCTGGCGGTGTTGGCCTCAGCCAATGCCTCTCCTTCGCACCCCAATAGTTTTAGCCAAGCCAAGGTCTTGTCTCAATCCTTATACCAAGGCACTCGCCAAGGCACCTTGCCCGCGGTCAGTTTTTACTGTGGCTGTGATATCCAAATTAAGGGCAAATCCTGGAAGCCCGATCTCAATAGCTGCGGCTATCAAGTGCGTAAACAAGAGACTCGTGCCAACCGTATCGAGTGGGAGCATATCGTCCCAGCATGGGAGTTTGGCCACCAATTACAATGCTGGCAAAAGGGTGGCCGTAAAAACTGCGCCGATAACAGCCAAGAATTCAATAAAATGGAAGCGGATATGCACAATCTGGTGCCCGCCATTGGTGAAGTGAACGGCGATCGCAGCAACTTCCGTTTTAGCCAATGGAACGGTAAGGCCGACCAATATGGTCAATGCGCTATGGTTATCGACTTTAAGAATCGCCAAGCCCAGCCACCCGCTCACGCCCGCGGCAAAATAGCCCGCACTTACCTGTATATGCAGCAGACCTATGGCCTTAAAATCGCCTCACAGCAATTAAAATTGTTCAAAGCATGGGATAAAAGCTATCCAGTTGATACTATTGAATGCAAACGCGATAACGCCATAGCGCAGATCCAAGGTAATCATAATCCCTTTGTGCAGAATGCCTGCAATGCACCACCACTGCGCCAACAATTAGCCGAATAAGGTCGACAATGAGAGTTCCAAGAATTTATCAACCTCAGCCATTAGCCGTAAACCAACAGCTGAATCTAGACGAAGATGGCGCAGCCCATATCGGCAAAGTGCTGCGTATGGGCAGTGGCGAGCAAATTAGCCTGTTTAATGGCGATGGTAATGATTATCTTGCCGAAATTGTCGATGCGGGTAAAAAATCGGTCACGGTAAAAGTGCTGTCCTGTGAGGCCAATCCATCGGAGTCGCCCCTCAACCTGCATTTAGGCCAAGTGATTTCCCGCGGCGATCGGATGGAGTTCACCATTCAAAAATCCGTTGAGCTAGGGGTAAATACCATCACGCCGCTATTTTCTGATCGCTGCGGTGTCAAGCTCACTGGTGAGCGTCTCGAAAAGAAAATCCAGCAATGGCAAAAGATTGTGATCAGCGCCTGTGAGCAATCGGGCCGTAGCCAAGTGCCCATCGTTCGCCCCGCCATGGAATTACAGCAATGGTGCAGCGAACCGACCAGCGCACTCAAACTCAACTTGCATCCAAGGGCAGCGCACGGTATCAATGGGTTAGATTTATCCCATACCCGCGTACGCCTACTGATCGGTCCCGAAGGGGGATTATCGGCGGAAGAAATCGCTATGACGGAAACCTATCAGTTTACCGACGTGTTACTCGGCCCCCGAGTGCTGCGCACTGAAACCGCCTCACTCACGGCGATTACCGCGCTGCAACTTAGATTCGGTGATTTAGGTTAAAGGTTAACCGCTAACTAGCGAATTGATTACTGGCTAATCCATAAATGCTTTTTGCCTGCGACGGCAACCAATAAGGAACAGATTAATGATAAAACTCGGCATAGTGATGGACCCCATCAGTGAGATCAACATTAAGAAAGACTCCAGTTTTGCCATGCTGATGGCGGCGCAGGAAAGGGGTTACCAGCTGTTTTATATGGAAATGGCCGACCTTGCTATGGTCAACGGCGTAGCCATGGGCAATATGCGTCCATTAAAAGTCATCAACGATGCCAATAAATGGTTTGAACTGGGCGATGCCCAAGACACGCCACTGAGCGATCTGAACGTGGTGTTAATGCGTAAAGACCCGCCGTTCGATACCGAATATATCTACGCCACTTACATGTTAGAGCGCGCCGAAGAACAAGGTGTATTAATCGTCAACAAGCCACAAAGCTTGCGCGATGCCAACGAAAAACTATTCACCGCATGGTTTAGCGAATTTACTCCAGAGACCATTGTGACTCGCGATGCCAATCGGATCCGCGCGTTCCACCAAGCCAAGGGCGATATTATCCTCAAGCCACTAGATGGCATGGGCGGCACCTCGATTTTCCGCGTCAAGCAGGACGACCCTAACCTTGGGGTGATCATCGAAACCTTAACCCAATATGGCAACCAATACGCAATGGCGCAGGCCTTTATTCCTGAAATCACCAAGGGCGACAAGCGCATTCTGGTGGTGGATGGCGAGCCCGTGCCCTACGCCTTGGCGCGCATTCCGAAAAAAGGCGAAACCCGCGGTAACTTGGCCGCAGGCGGCAGCGGTGTTGCCCAGCCGCTATCGGACTCAGATTGGAAAATCGCGCGCGCCATTGGCCCAGAGCTGAAAAAACGCGGCCTGATTTTTGTGGGTCTGGATGTGATTGGTGACAAGCTGACCGAGATTAACGTCACCAGCCCAACCTGTATCCGTGAAATCCAAGCGGCATTCGATGTGGACATTACTGGCATGCTGTTCGATGCCATCGAAGCCCGTCTCGCCCAGTAAGCTTGTACACCTACAAGATAATAATATTCATTGAAGGCGCCTTAAGAGCGCCTACGACTTCTAGGGATCTGATATGAGTTTCACCAAAGCGCCACTGTTACTGCTTGGTATGAGTTTATGGCTCTCAAGCCCCGTATTTGCAGCGGAAGCTGGGGCGAATGAGACGGGCCCAGCCAAGGCGCCATCACGCCCCAAAAATATTGTGATTATGATTGGTGACGGCATGGGGCCTTCCTATACCAGTGCCTATCGCTATTACAAGGACAATCCAGATACCGAAGAAGTAGAACAAACCGTCTTTGACCGTTTATTGGTTGGCATGGCAAGTACGTATCCCGCCAGTGTCAGTGGTTATGTGACCGACTCGGCCGCCGCCGCAACCGCCCTCGCGACAGGAGTCAAATCCTATAACGGCGCCATCTCGGTTGATACCCAAAAACAGCCTCTGCCCACCATTCTTGAAAAAGCCAAATCCTTAGGCTTGAGCACTGGGGTTGCCGTTACCTCACAAATCAACCATGCCACGCCAGCGGCCTTTTTATCCCATAACGAAAGCCGTAAAAATTACGATGCACTGGCATTAAGTTATCTCGACACCAACGCCGATGTGTTTTTAGGTGGCGGGCAAAAGTACTTTCCACCCGAGCTGTTGGCCCAATTTACCGCCAAGGGCTATCAACATATTACCCGCTTTGATGATCTGGCCAGCATTACCCAGCCTAAGGTCTTAGGTTTGTTTGCCGAAGTACAACTGCCTTGGGCTATCGATGAAAAAGATGCTAAAAAACTTAGCACCTTGACCCAAAAAGCCCTCAGTTTACTGTCGCAAAATGATCAAGGCTTTGTACTGCTGGTCGAGGGTAGCCTTATCGACTGGGCAGGACATAACAATGATATCGCCGCCGCTATGGGCGAAATGGATGAGTTTGCTAACACCATTGAAGTCGTTGAGCAATTTGTGCGGCAAAATCCCGATACCTTAATGGTGATCACCGCCGACCATAATACCGGCGGTTTATCGATTGGTGTCGATGGAAACTACAACTGGAATCCTGAGATCCTGCGCAATATTTCCGCCAGTTCAGATACCTTAGCGCAAGCCGCTATCGGTGGGGAAACCTGGCAAGCCGACTTATCCCGTGGTTTAGGCTTTGAATTAACGGAAGAAGAACTGGCTAAACTCAATGTAGCCAGAATGCAGGGCTTAGAAACCATGGCAATGGCTATTCGTCATGTGATTGATAAACGTACCGATACGGGTTGGACAACGGACGGACACACAGGCACCGATGTGCAAGTGTTTGCCGCAGGTCCCGCAGCTGGGCTGTTTAACGGTCATCAGGACAATACTGATATCGCCAATAAGATTTTTAGCCTGTTACCTAAGCCTAAAAAGCCAAAAGCCCCCGCACCTGTATCAACTCCAGCTCCAGCACCAGTGCAGCCACAGGGCTAATTTGCTGTGATTAGCTAAAAATAAGCCAATCGAATATCGCGCCAGCTAACAGATAAAAGGCAACCGTATTAACACAGTTGCCTTTTTTATTGGCTTTCAGTTCGCACCGTTCGAGTGAGCGCTGTTTTGCTGCATCCCTTAAGTCGGCGGCTTGCAGGCTGGCTCGTAGCCGAATAAGGGGTATAATGCCCGCACTTATTTTTTACGGTAGCCATGCAGTGTTAACGAATCCATCGCAAGTCATTATCCGCAATCAGGAAACCCTGAGCCAACATAAAGTTTTAGTGCTAAACCATGAGGCAGACTCTCTGCCCAAAGCACTGCTCGATGTCGCCCAGTCCGTCGATGCCCTCGCCTTGGATTACCACCATTATCTGCATTTAGCGCCGCAGGCTAATGGCAAACTGCGCTGCTATTTTGGCCATCAACTGCCCCACCAGGATAAGTACGACACTGTGATTGTGTACTTTCCTAAGGCTAAGCCGTTAGCGCCCTACTTGTTTAATCTGGCCGCACAGCATTTAGTGGCCGATGGTCAACTCTTAGTCGTGGGTGAGAACAAAGGCGGGGTTAAATCCTTAGTCAAACTGTTGCCCAAATACTTCGCCACTGGGGTCAAACTCGATAACGCGCGTCATTGCCTACTCTTTGGCAGCAGCCTAATCGATACTGCGCCCGAGATTAAACTCAGCGATTGGACCAGCCAGTATCAACTTGCCACTCCGCAGGGCAATATCACCATCTGCAACTTAGTCGGTGTGTTCAGTGAAAAACATTTAGACCAAGGCACAGAGCTATTGCTGTCGCATCTGCCAACGCTTTCTGGCCGAGTACTGGATTTTGGCTGCGGCGCCGGTGTGATTGCCGCGGCGCTGTTAAAGGCGCAGCCGACACTGTCGCTAGAATGTATTGATATCAATGCTATGGCGCTAGCCTCCTGCGAACTTACGTTGGCAGCAAACGGCATGACGGGCAAGGTCTATCCCTCCGATGGACTAGCGCAAACCAGTGGAAAATTCGACGGTATTATCTCCAACCCCCCGTTCCACGATGGCCTTGCCAGCACGACCAGCATTGCCCAACGCTTTGTCGCCGATAGCGCCAAGCAATTACAATCTAAAGGGATTTGGCAAATCGTCGCTAACCGCCACCTGCCCTATTCGGATACCATCGCCGCCGAGTTCGGCCAATTAACCGTGCCAGCGGAAAACAACAAGTACAAACTCTATTCCTTCCAACAGGCCTAATCTTTCGCCCCGCTCGATTGTGAGTGGGGCTAACTTAATTTGACTCTATGCTGTACCAAGGAATAAAGACTCGTTAAGAATTACGAGAATAACGCCGACCCTATCAAATACGCGCATTTGAAATCAAAAATACCCCCACAAACAAATTAACGCAGCCATCTCTTAAATAGCATTTATTGCCATGGAACTGTTCATCTAACTAAAAAGCTAATGCTCCATTCCGTGCTTCGGCTCGTTAGCACAATCGAAAATTCCCACACCTGCTGCCATACAATTCTTATCTATTTGCCTATGTTTGGCCCTGCTATAAATCGACTGACAATGTATGGGGACACAGTCATCTTTAAATTGAGGTATTTTTGAATAATTTGAAGACAAGAACAGTGCGCATTAACTCCTATTACAAAAATAAAATCCTATAAAATCAACTAACTATAGAGACCGACTTTTAGTTAATAGGTTTGAAAAACGCACATGGGCGTTTTTCCAGATGGATTACTTATATGAAAAGCGGCAGAAAGCTGATAAGTTCTTTGCATACAGATAGTTAACTGTGTGCGTTTTCACTGTTCCAACAAGGTAAACGCGCATGCGCATGAACAAAATGTTAGTCATCATTATAAATTCGAGGAAATATAACTTGAGTCTAGGTAAACAAGGTGGAATTGAGGCAAAGTCCATAACAAAACCAATTCAGTTGTTGGCAGCATGGTTAGTAGGCTTAATTTTTGTTAACGGTACATTTTTGATGACTGCTCAATCGCTAATTTCTATTGAATGGTTAGCAGCATCTTTGGTTATAGCCTCTATCGCAAATGTTCCTATATTTTTAGTGTCGTTGTTTCTTTTGCAAACAAAATTTAGAGCTGAAATACAAGAAGATCATTATTATAGTCAATACCTCAAAGATAAATTGGGTAGAGATTTTCAATCAAAACCGGAGATTGTTGAACTTCCAATTATAGAAGCTGAAGAGGTTATCGATACAGGTTTATGGTCTGATACAACAGTAATGTTCAATCCACACTTAAAAATCTCAGACCTTGTAAAGCAGTGTCTCGAGAATTCCGAGATTCCAATAACTAAAGAGTTTGGGCAAAAGAATTGGATACCTGAGTTTGTTGTTGGTATTGGCAGGTATCTTACATATGATCAAGTATCCCAGCTGCTAACAAGCCTCAATGCCATAAAGGAAATCCGTGTCGCTTTTGCAAATGATGATGACACTTTATATGAATGGGACAAGACGGTTCTTATTGGTTCATATTATTATGACGTTAAAGATAAATCGTTATCTATTAGTGAGGCTATATCTGAATTACATAAAACTAATGGTGATGTAAGGCTTTTCTACAATCGCCTATTTGATATTCAGCGTGATGATTACTAACAAACTGTTTAAGAGTGATTCGCAACGCGTGGCATTTTTACTATGCGTTGGTTTTAGTGTTTAAGGTGGTATGCGGCAGCTTCGGTATTGCGTCGCTCACACCTTAACAGGGCGTTAACCTCTAAGGCAAGTATGAAGCACATTATTAGTAAAAATATCGGCATTGAAGAATTTAAAAAAAGATTCTCAGAAATCAGAGAATCCTTTTTGGATTCATTAAGAGCGGCTAGCGAAGGTTATAAGAACGTAAGATACCTTGCTTGTGATGAAAATGGAGCACCGATTAACTGGGTGTGGGACGATGAAACATTCAGCCATAACAAGGAAGAAGGCTCGCTTGAAGAGGCAATTCAATTTGCCAATAACATGATAAATAGCGGCATGTGTTTTTCCTTCATGGGGTGTTTATCTGGCTCCGGTGAGCTTGAGGTTTGGCTGACCACTTTTGAATCTCCCATAGAAAAGCCGACATGGCCAAGCAATAAAGAACCCAGATTTGAGCTGACTCATGGGGGTGTAACACAAGAATAGAGTAGAGGTAATCAAATGCTAACCATAGAATTTTTAATCCCACGATTTAATCCTAACCCCACAAATTGAAGCAAAGCACCTAGCTTACTTTTGCCCCTAAGTTAGGCTATTCGAAGATTTTAACGTACCGCACGCGTCTGGATAGACTAGTTATCCCCTCAAAAACACCTCAATAGAGTCGTGATCCGCAACCGAAGACTTGCTGCTATCTAGATAAGATTTTCATCATTTTGTGAACAGTATCAAATGCAGTAAACGCTAAATTATCAAGAATGTTGTCCAGTCTACTTCTCCCCTAACATACCCGACAGCGTTGTAAAGTTTATTTTTTGTTAAGCTAAAAAACTTTCCCAATCAACACCCGTGCTGAGATTTTGAAAAAAACCAGAGATTACACTAGATTAACTATCGTTAATCAAATAAAAAATCTATTGATAAATCAACCAATAGACCATCACAACAAAAACACAACATTTACATTTTTTCGCGTCGAAAAGGCTTCTTTGCGCAAAGTTTCTACTGTTATACTCGCGTTAGCCGATAAAACAATAATAAAACAAACGAGTAAGGAAGCGCTTTATGTTGGCCCCTGAACTCCTCGAGTTAAGCAGTGACAAAAGCAAGGCGGAATTACGCCTGATCCCCAAAGAGCATGGCCCCATCACCCGTGATGATGTGATGCGCCTGTTATCGCTCCCAGAGTTTTGCTCACTGTATCCACTTGATCAGGCCATCGATAAAGTGGTGGCGCAAACCAACTCTCTGTACCATCAAGAAGACGGTAAATTTGAACTGTTTTCCGTACTGGCTGAACGCCGAGATGGTAGCGTTAAGATTGAGATCAGCCCAGATAAAATGCTCGCCACCATGACCCTAACCGCCCCTTGTGGAGGTAAAGCGGTCGATTTACCTGAAATTCTTACTGAACTTAAAAAAAATAATGTTTGCATGGGCTTAAGCAAACTTAAAATCCAAACCTTGCTGCAAAAAATCACTAAGCTCAAACCCGGCGATAGCTGTCAAAGTGAAATCGCCCAAGGCAAGCACCCAGTAAACGGCCAAAATGCCGTGCTAGAGCGTAAGGTTTCGCTGGCCCGTGAGCGCTTACTCCAGCCGCAGGAGCGCGAAGATGGTACTGTGGATATGCGTAATCTTGGCTCCATGATAATGGTCAAGCCTAACGATATTTTGATGATCAAACACCCAGGGACCGAAGGCTCTCCCGGTTATAACATTAAAGGAGAAGTCCTTAAGCAAAAGCCTGGCAAGGATCTGCCTTTACTCGCAGGAACAGGTACCAGCATCCATCCGAATGATCCCAACAAACTCATCGCCACTGTAGCAGGGCAACCCGTTGAAACCCGCACAGGCATGAATGTTGATGATGTTTTACAGCTAAAAGATGTCGATATCAGCACGGGCCATGTCACCTTTAAAGGCAGTATTTTAATCACAGGTGATGTACACGAAGGCATGATAGTGAAAAGCTCCGGTGATATTACTGTGATGGGCTTTGTCGATTCAGCGACCCTTGAGGCAGAAGGCGATATTACCGTTAGTAAAGGCGTCATTGGTCGGCAAATTCGCGTCAATGAGTTTTCGACTAACCTCACAGCTCAAGGGCAAATCAGCGCCCAGTTTGTGCAATATTCCCAATTAACTGCAAAGGGGAATATTCTGATCACTAAGCAATTACTTCATAGTAATACCAAAACAGCAGGAACCCTGACGATAAGTGACACTAGCGGTCGCCGCGGCGATTTAACTGGTGGCGTCGCCCATGCCGAAAAAGGACTCATTGCCGTTGCCATTGGCGCCACTGCGGGGACAAAAACAGAAGTCTTTTGTGCAATGGAGCAAGGCGAGCTCAAGCAAAACCTCAAACAGCTGGAGGAAAGTGTCCAATCAATGGTGATAGCCACCCTCGATATTGAAGCTCGCCTAAAAAGACTTCCCCCAAAATCCGAATGGCAAAATGATCCAGTAATGATTGAGCAGATTAAGATGATGCTCGATGAGAAGAACCGGATTTTAAACGAGCGCACCCGTGAAGAGCTCGAATTTGATAGCCTAAAACAGGAAGTGGAAAGTTATTTCGATAAGTATCACATCGATGTGATTAAGCATGTATTCCTCAATGTCGAATTTCATATTGGCCAAGCTAATCATAGAACTACCCGCGAACATGGCACTTGCTCCATCACCAATCTTAATCAAGAGATTAACTTTGATTACAATGCCAAACCTAAAGCACAAGCGGCAGCCAGTTAAATAACGTTCAAAGCGTTTTACTAAGGGCGCACATGTCATTCAACGTGGCGCGCCCCTTAGGGCTACTGCCTCAATCATAGCCCCCTCATTGTTATCCACGAGTGAATCCTCACCCAAGAACATTTCAATGGCTTTCTTCTTTGACCTAGTCGGTGGCATACTGCCTACGATTCCCCACGTAAACGCCAGCGTTGGGGGATAAGGATAAATGTGATAGGTTGAAGTAGAACATGGCCCCAGGAATACACATGACTCAAGTAAAAATGGCTGATATTCAATGGCCTGCAGTAGTTAAGCTGACTCAAAATGATGAACTCCTTTATCTTGGCCATCAACGTGATTGGTTAGAACTCGCCTGCCTTTACCAGCATCAATTTATCGATACGGACCTGTTACTCGACAGCTTAGGTAACCAATATTTGATCCGCGCCACCCCAACCACTATTCATGAAGATCCTATTGGTGAGCTACCTAACCTGCTAAAACAAGAGCACAAATTGCCCCTCACCGATTTTATTAAATGGGTACAAAAACATGCCAATGCCTTAGGCCAATGCTGTGTGGCCAAATTAGCGTTTACAACATTCGCCCAAGGGATGGAAATCGTCCATAGCTTAGATGACTAAGCAGAAGCAAAGTAAAATCTGATAGGATTCACAGTCTTCGACGAGATGATCCAAAAAGCTAATATCCTCAACCACATTTAGCAGGCATAATTTATCACGAACGGCCCAGCCCGTTATGTCCAAAGCAATTGGTCTGCATACTTTGCCTTAAAGTGCCAAATCAACGCTGGACATCATTCGGATACACCAACAAACGGAACCTAAATTGGAACTACTTAAGATTGACTGCTTAGGCAAATCACTGCGTTTGGAAGGCTCCCTCGCAGGTTGGCAACAACTCTTTTGGGACAATACCTTAGTCTCACAAAAAGCCGCTTCAGTGGATAATGGCGGTCTCAAAGTCCATGAATTTGAACTCACTCAACAGCATAGCCAATTGGCCAGCGAGCATGGCGAAGCGCAAGTTCTTGAGCATAAAATCCTTGTGCGGCTTGAAACCGATGTGGTTTGGCAGCCCTTTAGATTCGACTATCGACTGCTTATTGATGAAGAAGTGATTGCCCAAGGCACTCGTACCGAAAAAGATATCGAACGCCAAACCCCTGAAATCCCAGTGACTACACCACAAAAATTTAGCTTTGTTGGTTTAGCTTCCCTTGGATTTAAGCTACTCAAAAGCGCTAAGGTCATCAAAGTGGTTCTCGCGGGCGCGAGTGTGGCGGCCTACTCTTGGTTGTTTTCATTCCAATTTGCCTTGGCACTTATCGCCTGTTTGGTATTCCACGAGTACGGCCATATTCGCGCGATGAAGTACTTTGGGATGAAAACCAAAGGAATTTACCTCATCCCCTTTATGGGGGGACTCGCCCTCAGCGACGAAAAGATTAACACCCGCTGGCAGGATGTAGTCATCTCGATTATGGGGCCAACCTTCGGCCTGTTGATGTCGGTAGGCTCGCTTATCGCTTACCACATGACGGACAATATCTTCTTTGCAGGACTCGCAGCCTTTAATGCGCTACTTAACCTATTTAATTTATTGCCAATTTTACCCCTCGATGGTGGCCATATTTTAAAAAGCATTAGCTTCTCCATGAACAGCATTATGGGGTTAATTGCCTGCGTCATCGGCGCCGCCTTTGGGGTGTATATCAGCTACACCTTAGGCCTTGCCCTGCTCGGTTTCCTATTGCTTATCGGTAGCTTAGAGATAGTGTTCGAGTGGCGTACTCGTCATCAAAGCCACCTGTTGCCGCTAGACAGATATGGGCAGATATTCTCAACCATTTGGTACTTAGTGACCGTTGCCGCCCTCGTTGGGATTATCTGGCACTTAGCGGGCACGGGCGATGATATGTTAAGCCTGCCACTCCAGATCCTGCGCAGCTAAACGCAATACAGCCCCGTATCATTACGGGGCAAGAGCCCGTACAACACAATTTCGGCCTTGTTTTTTGCCCCGATAAAGTGCGTCATCAGCTCGGGCTAACGTACTGTGCCAATTTTCATTTCCTAAAACGGCAACGCCAAGTGTCATGGTTATCGGGATAATGTGTGTTTCAAAGCTAACGTGACTCCCAGCAACAACTTCACGTAATCGCTCAGCAACATTCAAAGCTTCTTCGATATCGGTGCTAGGCAACAGTAATAAAAACTCTTCTCCGCCCCAGCGTGCAAGGACATCATATTCCCTTAGCGCTCCTTGTAATGCATTAGCCACATTAGCCAGCACATGGTCACCCGCAGCGTGACCATAGGTATCATTAATACGCTTAAAATAATCTATATCGCATAAAATCAGGCTCATGGGGATATGAGTGCGCAATGATCTTGCCACTTCTCGGTCAATTAGTGCCGTTAAGCTCCGACGATTAATCAACCCTGTTAGCTCATCAGTATTTGCCACATTACGTAAAACAGTAACGGCTGATATCACCATTTGAGAATAGGCATAAGATACTCCCGCCAGTAAAGCACATGCCCCGAGTACATTGATATGACGAAACAAACTAATCAATTCTTCAGAATGCTGGTAATAAGGCTCGTAATTGATAAACCACACATCACAAATTAGAAAGAAGATAATGATAATCACAGTCTGCATTATTTTATAAAGTAGTGGTTTAAAAATACTGGCAAATGAGGGTGGTATAGTGGCAAGGAGATAATATTGAAATCCAGCATCAGCGCCTAAAATAAGCACCGCGAATATGGATTGGATAAATACCACCAACCAAGACCACTGTATGATTGGCGGTAATTGTTCTGGACGGATTTGAGCGCAGTAATTCACCCAAAGGTGATAACTTAATCCTAAAGCATAAATAAATGCCAAAGGCCATACGGATAAAAATACAAACAGAATTGCAAAAATGCCATTTATAGTCATAGCAAATGGCTTAATGCCATTGAGTAGTTGCAACGCCTCTTGAGAAGCTGCAAGGGAGTTAGTACTAAGATCGTTGTCTTTCATTGTAAATAATCTCAGCATCACGGCCCCACTAATTGCAATTTGTCCCTAGGTTATATAATAGCAAGTGTTTGGCAAATCAGACGAAATGGTATTCGCTAATTTTTCAGATTGGGGCAACTTATATAAAAAAACCGCAACAACAATGGGCGCTGCGGTTTTTAGAGATAAGACAAACTTAGTTGGAAACCTGAGCAAGCGTTGGCGTAATATCGCTCCCACCGAGGGCTTGGTAGAGTGTCGCTTGGGCCGTTAATTGGTTATAACGATTCTCCAGCAATGCGGCCTCGGCGCTGCGGCGATTCTCCTGCGCATCAATCCAATTTTGAATGCCAATAGCGCCATGGCGATATTGGCTCTCATAAATCGCTTCGGCCTGGGCGGCGGCGCTAAATTGCTGCTCAAGCTTCTCACCTTGGTAGGCGTATTGCTGCTTGGCCGAGATAGCGTTATCCACATCTTCAAAAGCGCTGTAGAGGGTTTTACGGTAATTCACAATCGCCGTTTGATAGTCGATATCAGCAAGATCATTGTTGATTTGCATTTGATTCCATTGCAAAAAAGGCAGCACTAAACCCGCACCTAAACTCCCCACGGGATTGCGCAACAGCTCTTTTAGCTCGGAGGTCGACTCCCCCACGCTGCCAGTCAAACTCAAACTTGGGAAGTAACTGGCGTAGGTCGCATCCTTACTGGCCAGCGCCGAGCGCAATTGGTACAAAGCCGCCTTCACATCGGGACGACGGCCGACCAATTCGGCGGGAATGCCAACGCCAACCTCAGGCACCGCACTGTCCGG
This sequence comes from Shewanella sp. MM_2022_3, assembly GCF_022557375.1. Taxonomy (NCBI): domain Bacteria; kingdom Pseudomonadati; phylum Pseudomonadota; class Gammaproteobacteria; order Alteromonadales; family Shewanellaceae; genus Shewanella; species Shewanella sp. MM_2022_3. The sequence goes on along the minus strand of NZ_JAKZGV010000026.1, from coordinate 7,928 downwards.
CAATTGCTTAATCTCAACCGCCACTTGCCCCGGTGCGCGATTGAGTAAGATCGCAAGCGCATTTTCGGCTTCAGCTAACTGTTGCTGCAATTGGCTGTGGGAAGCCTCTTGTCCCGCTAAACTGCGTTGGGATTCGAGCACATTCAGCTCAGTCACGGCGCCCGAGACATATTGGCGCTGGGTTAACGCCAGTGTTTGCCGACTGTGTTCAATACTCTTATTGCTTAGTTCAATCCGCTGATGCAGATAGCCAATCTGCCAATAGAGGGATGCCGTCGTCGCGACTAAACTCTGCGCCGTGCTCTCCCGATCTTCGAGACTTGCCAGCGCAGTCCATTGAGCTTGGTCGATATTGGCCGACACTTTACCCCACAAATCCACCTCATAGCTTACCGACAGGTTCGCCTGAAATGTCTTGCTCGAACTGCCGCCCTCCAGCGGTTTATTCATAGACGCGGTATTATTAGAGCTGAGCTGTGGATACAAATCATCCCGCGCTAACCCCGCCTGTAAACGCGCCTTTTGCAAGGTTAAGGTCGCAAGAGTCAAATCATTATTGCTGCTAAGCACTTGGCTAATCAGCTGATTTAATTCGGGTTGATTAAACTTCTGCCACCAAGGGTCGAGGCTCACTTGACCATTCACTTGGGTGCGCTGCCATTGCTCAGGCACTTGTAATGCCGGCGGCTCAAAGTCGGAGCGCATCAGCGCGCCACAGCCTGACAGCAGTGCGATGCTGATGGCAATCACACTGACCTTGAGCGATAAACCGACACGGCAGTTTAATTTGTTTTGATGCGTTAAAACTTGATCATTCATTGCGTTACTCTCTTGCTAGTGCATCAACTGGGTCTAAACGCGCCGCATTACGGGCAGGGAGGAAGCCAAACAACACCCCGATTAAGGTGGAGCAGGCGAAGGCGGCAACAATAGAAGTCGTCGAATAAATCATCTGGAAACTGCCTCCCGCTTGGGCAAACACCACGCCAATCAAATAGGCCAAGGCCACCCCAAGCGCGCCGCCGCACAGACAAACCAACACAGCCTCAATTAAAAACTGCCGCAGAATATCACTCTGGCGCGCCCCAACCGCCATGCGCACGCCAATCTCGCGGGTGCGTTCGGTCACGGACACCAACATGATATTCATTACCCCAATGCCACCCACCACGAGGGAAATCACCGCAATAGCCGAGATTAATAGTGTCATGGTCGCGGTGGTTTTCTCGATATTCTGGCGAATGGTATCCGTGTTAATGGTAAAGAAATCCTGTGTACCGTGGCGCATCTTCAGCAGGCTAATAATGCCCTGCTCCGCCGCATTGCTCGGCACCGACTCATCGAGCCGCACGGTAATCCCATCTAAGTATTTCTTGCCTACCATTCGGCCTGATACCGTGGTGTAAGGCACCCACAGATTGAGGGCATCACTGTTACCAAAGGCGCTTTCCTTAGGCTGAGTGACACCAATAATCCGCACCGGCAAATCCCCGAGGAAGATGACTTCCCCGATGGCAGAGCCCATGACGCCGCTACTGTTAGGGAACAGCTGTTTACGGGTGTTCTCGTCGATCACCGCATCTTGGGCTAACGCATTAACACTGTCATCGTCCCAAAACTGCCCTTGGGCGAGCTCATAGCCTCTAACCCGGAAGAACTCTGGCCCCACGCCATTCACAGTCGCCGTCACCGCCTTATTGCCATAACGCACCGTCGCGCTCGAACCGATGCTCGGGGTGACGCTATCGACATAGGGTAAGTTTTTCAGTGCATTAGCATCGCTTGCAGTCAAAGTTCGTACCTTTGCCGAACGCCTATCGCCAAAGCCTGAGCCGGGGCGAATGTCTATGGTATTGGTGCCCATTGAACTAATGCTCTTTAAGATTTCCCGCTGCGAGCCTTCACCCAGCGCCACCACAGACACGACTGAAGCGATACCGATAATAATGCCGAGCATAGTTAAAAAGGTGCGCAATCTATGGGTCGACATCGCCAGCAGCGCCATTTTCAGGGCTTCGGCATATCTGTCCCATGCCGCCACGCGGGCGCGTACCTTAGTCTTGGCGGGGATCACTTCAGTCTTAGGCGCAGCCGCAACGTTTGAGGCGAGATTAGGCTCATCGCTGATAATCACCCCGTCCTTAATCTCAATAATACGGTCGGCATGCTGCGCCACATGCATATCGTGGGTCACGATGATAATGGTGTGGCCTTCGCGGTGCAGTTCCTGTAGTAACCGCATCATTTCTTCGCCGCTGTGACTATCTAAAGCGCCCGTCGGTTCGTCGGCAAGGATCACATCACCGCCATTCATTAGCGCCCGCGCCACACTCACCCTCTGCTGCTGGCCGCCGCTGAGCTGATTCGGCTTATGATCGAGGCGCTCACCTAAACCCAAGCGCGACAATAAGTGCTCAGCGCGCTGTCTACGTTCAAGACGATCTTTACCCGCGTAGACGGCGGGCACTTCGACGTTACCGACGGCATTAAGATCGCCAAGCAAATGATATCGCTGAAAAATAAAGCCAAAATGCTCGCGCCTCAGCTTTGCCAGTTCATCCACATCCATCTGCGAGGTATCTTGGCCATCGATAAAGTACGCGCCCTTTGAGGGTTTATCTAAACAGCCCAAGATATTCATAAGTGTCGACTTACCCGAACCCGAGGCACCGACGATCGCCACCATCTCACCACGGGCGATGGAAAGATTAACATCTTTGAGTACAGTCAGTTGTTGCTCACCCGCCTGAAAACTGCGGTAGCAAGCTGACACTTCCAGTAATGGCTTAGTCACGCTTAAAACCTCATTGGTGGGCCACGGAACTTCATGGTCGAGCCGTCGGCGGGCATTCCGAGCACCACTTGGTCGCCTTCGTTCAGGCCAGACAGGATTTCGGCATTGATTTTGTTATTAATACCAACAGTTACATCCACATATTGCACTTGATTATTCACCAATACAGGCACTTGATATTGCGGCCCACGGGACTTGCCTTCCGCTGGCGGAGCCGCTTTATCCCTTGGTTTTACCCTCAGCACTTGCGATGGTACTAACAGCGCATCATCAGACTTGGCAAGCACAATCGAAATCTGCGCCGTCATCCCAATGCGTAGGGTACGGTCGGGGTTTTCGACATCGAACAGGCCATGGTAATAAATGGCGTCTGAATCGCTCGAGCTCATATTGCTATCGTCACCATCCATTGACGTCGGGCCAGGCTCAATCGCCCTTAAAGTGCCGCGATAGGGATGGTTAGGTCTACCAAGAATAGTGAAATACACTGGCTGTCCTGGGCGCACATTGACGATATCGGCTTCGGAGATCTGCGCCTTGACCGTCATGGTATCGAGCTGCGCCATCTCGACTATGGTTGGTGTGGTTTGATTGGCGTTAACGGTTTGACCCACTTCGACCGCAGAGTAAACGACTGTGCCATCCATAGGCGCAGTGATCTTGGTATAACCTAAATCGATTCTGGCACTGTCGACATTAATTTCAGCCTGTTGTTTTTGCGCTTCTAACTGCTCAAGCTCGGCTTGATACACCGTGAGCGTGGCTTCGGCGGCTTCAAAGTCTGCGCGGGAGCTGGCCTTATCGGCGAGCATTTGCTGCTGACGGGTATATTCGAGTTTTGCCTGACGTATTTGCGCCTGCTTAGCACGATACTGGGCATTGATGTTTTTAAGGGATGCCAGCGCATTTTGCAGGTTGTTTTGCTGGGCAAGACTGTCGATTTGCGCGATAAGATCGCCTTTTTTCACCTCTTGTCCTAGCTCCACAGGCAAACTCAGAATTTGCCCCGAGACTTGCGCGCCCACACTCACCAGCTTGGAGGCCTGCAACATGCCGTTGGCGAGCACCGAGTTTTCAATGTCGCCGCGTCTAACGGGCTCCGTCACATAGCTTGGGGCCGCCTCGGGTTTATGTAGCAGAAAATAAGCGCCGCCCCCAAGGAGGATGAGGCCGCTTAGGATCAATATCAATTTACGCTTTGAGGATTTTTTCATCTGAATCTAGGTGTCCATCAATGCCAATGGGCGCAAGCGTGTATCTTGCGGGAAGAAAAATAGTGCAGCCAGTATATAGAGTTAGCTAAGCGCAGTAGACGAAGGAAGTGTCGATATCAGGTAAAGATTTGCAAATATCTGTGTAGAAGTTTGCGCCCTAGACCTTTAAATATACGGATAACACTTTGAACCATATAAATCCGTGTTACTTGAGATTGTCTGCATACCTCAAACTAAAGGGTCATGGCGTGAAACGCTGATTTTTATAAGCAAAGGTCTGTTCAAACAACCAATAGCAAAACAGGGATACCTTAGGTATCCCTGTTGTTTACGCTATGCCAAAGAGGCATTCATTGCAGATTTTACAGTGCTTAGCCAAGGCGGCGACGCAGTTCGCGGGTCGCATCGACCATGTTCTTCAGCGCGGGTTCGACTTCAGCCCAAGTGCGTGTCTTAAGGCCGCAGTCGGGGTTAACCCAAAGTTGGCGCACTGGCACTTTTTGCGCCGCTTTTTCGATAAGGTGTACCATGGCCTCAACACTTGGCGTATTTGGCGAGTGGATATCGTAAACGCCTGGGCCAATTTCATTTGGATATTCAAAATCTTCAAAGGCGTTGAGCAGTTCCATGCGTGAGCGCGAAGTCTCGATGGTGATCACGTCCGCATCCATGGCGGCAATCGCGGCAATCGTATCGTTAAACTCGCTGTAACACATATGGGTATGGATTTGGGTTTCATCAATCACACCCGCCGCACTCAATTTAAAGGCATTCACCGCCCAATCTAAGTAAGCCTGCCACTCGCTTTGCTTTAATGGCAGACCTTCGCGGAAGGCTGGCTCATCAATTTGAATAATGCCAATACCTGCATTTTGTAAATCCACCACTTCATCACGAATTGCCAGCGCCAATTGGGTGGCAATGGTATCGCGGCTGATATCTTCACGGGCAAACGACCAATGTAGAATCGTCACCGGGCCCGTTAGCATGCCTTTGACGGGTTTGTCCGTCAGGCTTTGGGCAAATACAGCCCAATCAACCGTCATGGCTTTCGGGCGACTCACATCACCATAAATCAATGGCGGCTTAACGCAGCGAGAACCATAACTCTGTACCCAACCATTTTTGGTAAAGCCCACGCCTTCGAGCTGCTCACCGAAGTATTCGACCATGTCGTTACGCTCGGCCTCACCGTGTACCAGCACATCGATACCGAGTTTAAGCTGGCGGTCGATGGTATCGCGGGTCACTTGCTGCAACTGCTCGGTATATTGGGCATCGCTTAGCTCACCCTTGCGCCAGCGACTACGTAAGCCACGAATGGCGGGCGTTTGTGGGAATGAGCCAATCGTGGTTGTTGGCAGCAAAGGCAAACGGTACTTACGCTGCTGCACCGCTTGGCGCTCAGTAAATTCGCTCACACGTTCATAGTCGGCTGGGGTCAGCGCATTCACACGGGCGATTACTTTAGCATCCGCCGCCTGTGCTTTAGCCTCACGGCGAGCCACGCAGGTGTTAACTATCTCTTTGGCCGCGACAGACTCAGGGGCCAGCAGCAATTGACGCACATTCGCCAGTTCCAACAGCTTTTGCTTAGCAAACGCGAGCTGCTGACGTAGCGCCGGCGTGAGCGTTGTCTCTACCTCTAAATCCACTGGGCTGTGCAGCAATGAACAGGAGGTACCAATCCATAGGCGCGAGCCGTCTTGTGAGCATAAGTCTCTGGCAACACTGCCGATACGCTCGACAATCAGGTCAACTTCAGCCGCCCACACGTTACGGCCATTAACTACGCCAACTGACAAAATTTGATCTGGTCTTAAGGCATTAGCAAACAAAGCTAATTGCTCAGGGGCAGTCACTAAATCTAGGTGCAGACCCGCCACTGGCAGCGCGGAAACCAGCGCCTGATGATGGCTAATGCTGCCATAGTAGCTGGTGAGTAAAATCTTTACTTGAGCCGTTTTAAGCGCTTGATAAGATTCGCTAATCGCTGCTTGCCACTCGTGAGTTAATTCGAGCGCGAGGATTGGTTCTTCAAGTTGCACCCAAGTTACGCCCTGCGCAGCAAAACGCGCAAGAATGTCGGCATAAGCCTTTACTAGATTGGGCAATAAACTCAGCTTATCGAAATCCTGACCCACGGTTTTGGCCAGATACAAGTAACTCACAGGGCCTAATAACACGGGTTTGGCTTGATAACCTAAGGACTGCGCCTCGGCGACTTCATCAAAGAACTGCTCATAAGCGATAGTGAACACTTGGTCTTGCTTAAGCTCTGGCACTAAGTAGTGATAGTTAGTGTTGAAATACTTAGTCATTTCCGAGGCTGGCGCATCGGCCCCCGTTGGTGCACGGCCACGGGCAACGCGAAATAAGGTATCAAGATCGATTGCGCCCTCGCCACGGTGGCGATCAGGGATAGCGTTAAGGGTCGCACTCAGGGTTAACACTTGATCGTAAAAGGCAAAATCCCCTACAGGTACTTGCTCTATCCCTGCGGCCACTTGCCATTGCCAATGGGTACGACGTAACTCCTTGGCCACCTCATGCAGTTCAGCTTGAGTGCTCTCACCACGCCAGTATTTTTCGAGGGCAAATTTCAGTTCACGACGACGCCCGATACGGGGAAAACCAAGACTGTTTAATTGCATACCATATCTTCCTTTATTTGAGATAAGCCATATTCGGCACTAGCACCCAGCTGATGGTGTTTTCTTGGCAACTTTTTGCATTTAAGCCTAGATAAATCACAATGGGCGTCTGGACGTCTAGAAGTTTATTGTGATAGTCTCTATGCCAGCAACCGAATTGATTTCAAGCACAACATGAGCGAAATTCACTTGGAGTGATCATGATCGAACTAAGACATCTGCGAACCTTAATGGCCCTGAAGGAAAGTGGCAGCTTGGCGGGCGCAGCCAAAAAACGTTTTGTCACTCAATCGGCTCTCTCCCATCAAATTAAGGAGTTAGAGCAACGAATTAACTCGCCCATTTTTGTGCGTAAGAGCAAACCGCTCTCCTTTACTCAGGAAGGTGCACGCCTGTTGCACCTCGCCGAAGAGATCCTGCCTAAGGTGTTAGAGACGGAAACCGATCTCAAAAATGGGCTGGAAACTGAAACCAATCAGCTCAGAGTTGGCATTGAATGCCACAGCTGTTTTCGCTGGCTAATGCCGGTGATGGAACAATTTAGGCAAGATCATCCCCAAGCCGAGTTAGATCTTTCCAGCCGTCATCTATTCGACTCGCTCAATGCCCTAGAAATGGGCGAACTGGATATAGTGCTGACCTCAGATCCCGTGCCGGGACACTCGCTCGCCTATCAGCATTTGTTTGATTTTGAAGTGAAGTTAGTGGTTGCCAAGGATCATCCCTTAGCGAAAGAAGCCTATGTTACGCCTAAGCAATTAGCGCGTTTACCCATAATCAGCTACCCAGTGCCACTGGCGCGTTTAGATATTTATCGCCACTTTTTAGAACCCGCAGGTGTTGAGGCGGGCGAACAAAAGACCTGCGATTTGACTATGATGTTATTGCAGCGGATTGCCTGTAAGGACGGTATCGCCGCCTTACCAAATTGGTCTATCAATGAGGGACATGGCTTGAGTTTAGCTTCAGTCAAACTCGGCCAAGAAGGCTTAAAGCGCCCGCTATTTGGCGCCTACCGCCGCCACAGCGCCAACTCGGCCTTAGTGCAAAACTGGCTGCAACTGGTAGCAAGCGAAGGCTTAGCCCGCCAGCAAAAAACCAATTAAGCGTTGAAATGTTTAACAAAAAAGCCTGCTATTGCCTGTCTCTTGATCACAAGTCTTCGTGATTGAGAGACATGGCCAATTCGTAACCCTCAAGGATGGTTTGTAACCTAAACCATCCTTCCCACAATACCTCTACACAAGCCCGGCCTGTCCGCTTGGT
>NZ_JAKZGV010000025.1:0-58017 GCF_022557375.1 Shewanella sp. MM_2022_3 | reverse complement strand
GCGTTTAATCTTTTTTGCTAATGAAAACATGGCTTTTGTTTGTTTTTGTTTGTTAATTTGTTTTTTATTTGTAAAAATTGAAAGCATTTGTAATAAAAAAATAATCATACTTTTTCAGTATGTGTAGATTTAAATTTAAGCAATATTAAATATACAGATTTTTATGCGGTATTTTGGAGTCTTTAATGTTGAAAATATCTTAACGAAAGGATTTAAGAATGGTTTTATAAAGCTGTTATAGCCTTTATTAAATTTTTGAGAGTTCTTTTTACTTTGTCAGTCTAAAGTTTTGTGAGTGAATTGATGGTGTGGATTTTAATTTGAAAAGGAGTGAATATAAATTCACTCCTTATTTTATTCTGTATGTAGTGTTATTAAATTTTTATTTAGTACGTTAAGTAGTCAAATACACTTACCGTATTTTATGCCTATTACTTAAGTTCAACTATAGTTGTGTCAATATTGGCCATTGGGTTGGGTAGATAATGAGTCAAATACCGAAGAGCGACGTAGGCAACGACGACAGTGGCTACACCGAGTTCAAAATCTGCCAACAACCTTACCCATTGAGTGAGATCGGTCATTTGACTAAATTGCTCAAGCCAGTGAGCGGTTTTAAAGAGTGCAGTAGCACCGATCACCATGGGGAAAGTAAAGGCTGCATAACCAGGGCTAAAGGGCAATTTAAGTAAATGGAAAAAAGCAAGGTAGATAACCGCTGTCATCAAAATAGCAATACTTGCTAATAAGGCGACTAAGGCGATTGATGGTTGCTCACAAACCGTTAAATAGCCTGCAAGTGATAAACTTGCGGGAGCAGCAAGGATGGCAATAGTGGGCTTAGCTGCGTCAGGAATCGCTTGACAAAAGATCAAGCGATAGAGCATCAGTGGCAGCATGACTAAATAGGCGATCATACCGAAGGCTAAAATGGTGTTAACTAACCAAGGTTCACCATTGCTGGGGAAAGACACAGCAGCCACTATGATGCCAATGGGTGGCACAAACCAGCTAGGCACCATATGTTCGAGTTTGAAGTCGATAGCACGATAGTAGATAAAGGCGCCTAAAAATACGATATGAATCGCAATGGCGGCTAACCAAAGGGCTAATCCCGCATGGGGAAAATAGTGACCGAGCAGGTTAGACACTACCATTAATGCCATGGCAAAAGTCGGTATTACGCTGCCGACGACGGGATGGCTAAGTTCATTTTTGAGCACTGTAGGATGCAGCAAAAACTTACCGGCTAGCATTAGTAACAGTGCTGAGGCAATAATTGCACCGATTAATTGACCCCAGCCATTCAGTGAAGGCATTACACTTTCCCAAGTCCACCCTAAGCTTGCGATTGCGAGTGCGAGTCCGCCCATAGGGCTAGGTAATTTTGCGGCCTGTGCGGTCCAACGTTTACGCTTTGAAGTCATATTACTTACCTCTCAACACTGACATTAATTCGATGTATCTATTTGTTAATGTCAGTGTATGACTAAGGTATAAATAAATAAAATTGATTAATTTTACTCATTGATTCAGTTTTTATTAACTAGCAAGGTTTTCGTTTACAACGAAGCAAAGTATGCCCAAGCCCAATATTGTCAGTATCCTCATCGACATATAAACCTGCTTGATGCAGCAAGGCCATCAAGTCCTTAGAGTGGTACATTCGACTATTGCCATTGGCCATTGCGGTGAAGTACAAGCTCGTGGCGTTAACACAATAGGCCGAGGCGGCAGAAGGCTGTCTATCCCAGAAGGTTTCGACAATAAACAACTGACTATTGGCTGTCATCGCATTTGCGGTGCGTTGCAAAATGCTTAAGATTTGCGCCTTAGAGAAGCAGTCAAGAAACTGACTCATCCAATAGGTATCAGCACCTTCAATAAAAGGGCGCGACTCATCGAGTAAGTCGGTGGCAAAGGTATGGACTCTATCGGTAACGCCATGTTTTGCAGCATTTTCTTTGGCAATGGCTAATTGCCCTGGAAAGTCCATCAGGGTCACTTCAACCTTAGGATCGAATTTGCAGCAGCTTAGAGCCCACTTTCCGGTGTTACCACCAATATCGACTAAGTGTTTTGGACTATGGGCAAAGACTAAGGGTAAAAGCTGCGGAAAAGCATGATCAGAATAATAATGATCAAATGCAAACCAACTCTCTTTTGCGGCGTGAGGCAGATCTTTCAATGCGGGATAGATAGTTTGCCAGTCACCAAATACACTCAGCCCCGCGGGTTTACCAGTGAGTAGCGCCTTATCCAGCGTAAATAATCCCTGATAACATACATCCTGCACAAAGTTGAGGTTGATTGCTGCCATATCATCATGCAGTAAAAAATGACCTGTTTTATCGAGGACATAGGCGTCTTCGTTAAGCCATACCAGCCCCATGCTTAGTCCCATATCCAATAACACCCCAAGGGCGTATTCACTCAACAGGTTCGTTTGGGCTAATTTCGCTAAGGTCACCCCTTGCTCACCAGCCTTATCAATAGTGGCTAGCACTTCAAATTTGAGTAAACAATGCGCGACCTGAAAACTCACGGGTCCAAAGGCAATTTTCTGTGCCTCAAACTTAGCATCAAAGGCGCTTAACGCTTTTGGATTTTGGTAGAAAGACATAAAAGACTGACGTTAATCTTGGAGAGGGCTATTTATAGCGGACTGAATTGTTAAAGCTAGCATTGCACGGAAAAACTATGAACTGTGTCCAATTTCACCAATAAATCAGGCTCTTGATAGAAAAAATATTCGTTCGAAAGAGATATGCATGGCAAGAATTAACTGGCAGGCATAAAAATACCCAGACGGAGCTGGGTATTTTTATCAACAAGTGATGAGATTACTGAATATTTTCTTCGTCGCCAAATTGGCCTTGGAACAATACTGATGATAAGTAACGCTCGGCAGCTGAAGGCAGGATAACCACAATGTTTTTATCCGCAAACTCAGGCAGGGCAGCGATACGGTTAGCAGCAACTACTGCTGCGCCCGAAGAAATACCGACTAAAATGCCTTCTTCTTGCATCAAGCGACGGGCCATGTCGATAGCTTCATCGTTAGTGACGGTTTCAACGCGGTCGATTAACTCAAGATCTAAGTTACCTGGAATAAAACCAGCGCCAATACCTTGAATTTTGTGTGGACCAGGTTGTACGGGTAATCCCGCTAAGGTTTGGGTAATAACCGGTGAATCTGCGGGTTCTACCGCGACAGAAGTAATGGTTTTGCCTGCAACTTTCTTCAGGTAACGGCTCACGCCAGTGATAGTACCACCAGTACCTACACCCGCAACAAACACATCCACAGCACCATCGGTATCGTTCCAAATCTCTGGACCTGTGGTTTTTTCATGGATTTCTGGGTTAGCAGGGTTATTAAACTGCTGCAGCATAATGTATTTTTCAGGCGCTGATTGACGGATTTCCTCCGCTTTATCAATCGCACCTTTCATGCCTTTTGCGCCTTCAGTCAGCACAAGATTTGCGCCTAAAGCTTTAAGCAGCTTACGACGCTCTAGGCTCATAGTGTTTGGCATCGTTAACGTCAGCTTGTAACCACGGGCGGCGGCTACATAAGCTAAGGCAATCCCGGTGTTACCTGAGGTAGGCTCAATCAGTTCATGATCTTTGGTGAGCAGGCCTTTTTTCTCGGCATCCCAAATCATATTGGCACCGATACGGCATTTGACACTGAAACTTGGATTACGTGCTTCGACTTTTGCGAGCACTTTACCTTGGCTTACGCGGTTTAAACGCACTAACGGGGTGTTGCCAATAGTATATGAATTGTCTTCGAAAATTTTGCTCATGGATTGCTTGCTCCTATGTTTGCACTATTGAATCATAATCGCCTGTGGCGTATTTAGAAGTGATTGTTTGTTCTTCTTTATTCGATTAAGTTATTAAAGACGTCGCTGTTATTCGTAAAGCCAGATTGGTCGTGGGTTTAACTGTGTTAACCTCTTGCTAACATCAATAAAAATTGCAATAGAACGAGAACAGTCATTTGATGTTTTGGTGATAAAAGCGCTAATCGGAATCGGATTTCAACCATTATGAAGCAACAACAAACAGATGTGGGCAAAGATCCTAGAACTATGGTCACCCCTAAGGCATTTACTATTGCCGAATCGGTACTTTATACCCCGTTAGCAACACCATTTAAGCGGGCGCTAGCGATATTAATCGACGGTTTATTTATCACTATTTTAGCCGAGCAAATGGATTGGCTGTTTGTTCTGCTGGTGGTGGGGATTATTTATATCGAAAAACGTAGCCGGCAGTTTGGCCGCTTTCTCAAATGGGGCCTCTATGCCGCCATGCTAGGGTTAATGCTCTTTAGCTCGGCGGGGAATTTGTGGGATTTGCATCAATCGAATCAATCGACTCGCGAAAAGGTCTCCGCGCCCCAGGATATTCAGGCTGTTGTTAAGGCGATTCCTGGCCTTGTCTCCCTCGGACTCTGTGAAAATACGGATTGTGCCCGTGAACAAATCCGTTCTTTGCAACAGACGCTCGAAACTCAGACGCTGGAAAATGTACCCATTGAGGGCATGTCGGCAGCTGAGCGCCGCGATATGGTATTAGATACTTTAGCTAGCACGGATTTATCCGAGGCTGATAAAACGCAGTTACGTGATGAAATCATGGCGGGCACTCTCTGGCCCGAGGTGAAAGTGTTTGAAGTCACTCTCGATTCAGCCACGGATTCAACAACACCATCACAATCACCAAAACCAAGTCATTTGCTTGATGACAAGCTTGAACGTAGGGCGAACCCAGTGTCTGAACCACAAGCCGATGGATTAGCTAACGCGCATACCGATAAACAAGCCGCAGATGAAGATCTTAATTCCGTGCGTCAAGCGGAAAGTAACAACACCGAAAACGCCGATGAGGAGGAAAGTGATACCCGCAGTGTGCTGGCGTGGATTAAAGGCTTTATGAGCGATATGGGCTTAGGGTTTGGTTGGGCAGCATTTTACTTTACCGTGTTTACCGCCAAATTTGATGGTCAGACCTTAGGTAAAAAACTATTAGGTATTCGCGTTATTCAACTTGATGGCGCTAAAATCAGCCTCTGGACCGCTTTTGGCCGTTATGGTGGCTATGCGGCGGGCTTTACGACAGGCTTACTTGGCTTTATCCAGATTTTTTGGGATGCCAATCGGCAGGGGATCCAAGATAAGATATCTTCCACAGTCGTGATAGACTTAGCGCAAATGCATAAAAAGCAACAATTAGAGCAGCAACAGGCGCAGGCTGAACACGCATTAGCCGCCGTGCCAACACAGAATAATGCGACGTCTGCTCACCTTACAACAAGCACCCGTTCGGAGCACCTATGAAACAGGTCGTTATTTCTGGCAGCGGTTTATTTACGCCGCCACACAGTATTTCAAATGAAGCTTTGGTGGAAAGCTTCAACGCCTATGTCGATATGTTTAACCTTGAAAATGCAGGATTAATTGAGCAGGGCCATGTCGCGCCGCTGTCTTATTCCTCCAGTGAGTTTATCGAGAAAGCCTCGGGCATCAAGCACAGATATGTGATGGTTAAAGACGGTATTCTCGATCCTGAAATCATGATGCCGCTTATCCCTGAGCGCAGCAGTGACGAGTTATCTATGCAGGCCGAAATTGGGGTTGAGGCGGCATTGATGGCACTGAAACAAGCGGACGTGAAGGCCGAGCAAATCGATTTAGTGATCGTTGCCTGTGCTTATACGCAGCGCGCTTATCCGGCAATGGCGATTGAAATCCAGCGAGCACTCGGTACTCGTGGCTATGGATATGATATACAGGTTGCCTGTTCTTCGGCCACCTTTGCCATTGTGGCTGCCGCCAATGCGATTGCGACTGGCTCGGCGTCGCGCGTGTTAGTGATTAATCCCGAAATTTGTTCGGCGCAGGTGAATTACCGTGACCGTGACAGTCACTTTATCTTCGGGGATGTCGCAACCGCTATGGTGCTCGAAGAGCAAAGCCTAGTGGCCGCGAGTAAAGGCTTTAATATTGTTTCAAGCCGTTGTTTTACTGACTACTCGAACAATATTCGCAGTAATTTTGGCTTTCTCAATCGCTGCGATCCAAGTTCGGCGCATCAGGCGGATAAGCTATTCCACCAACAGGGGCGCAAAGTCTTTAAAGAACTGTTGCCGATGATTTATCAGCATTTAGATGAGCATCTGGCCGAGCAATCCCTCACGCCGCAGTCCTTTAAGCGTTTGTGGTTGCATCAAGCCAACATCAATATGAACCTGTTTGTGGTGAAAAAACTGCTAGGGGATGAGGTGACGCCCGATCAGGCACCCGTGGTGCTCGATGAGTATGCCAATACCGCTTCCGCTGGCTCTGTGATTGCTTTCCATAAATATTCCGCTGACTTTAATGCGGGCGATTTAGGGCTATTAAGCTCTTTTGGTGCGGGTTACTCCATCGGTAGCGTGATCCTGCAAAAACGCTAAATCGACAAAAGCCCCATTGCCAGCAATGGGGCTTTTGCTTTTATATCAGCACATTGGTTAAACGGCTTGATGTCGTACCTTAACCGAAAATGCTTTTAATTAGACAAGGCAGTTAACAGCCTTAAAAACAGTTTTTTAAAGCCTCAGTTGCAATACGAGAACCTGTCACCATGACGCTTCTTTACCCTGATTCGGATATTCCGTTCCATCCCAATCCTGGCTGGTTTCTTGGCGCCTTTAATTGTTATGACCGCGAGGAAACGCTCGGGGAAATACTCAATCGCTACGATCCTTTAGATCCCGTGCAGCTGCAAGCGCTGTACGATGCTTATGTGTTTGATGAGTTTGGTGAACAGTTGGGATTTACCTCTGCCCACAGGGCTGCAATGGCGACAAATCTAATCGCTGCGCTGAGCGAGACAAACCATGATTTCGCCATTTATTTAGCGATTGATGAGAGTGAGGAGGAATGGTGTTTCCCTTCTGAGTGGGTATTCCCGCGGCCACGTTATCCCTTTGAGCAGGCGTATCTTGCGCTGCTGCAGCATTTTGGAGTGGAGCTCACCGCAATGGGGATTGCGCTTCCTAGCCCAAGCTTATTGGGTATCCATGAGTCTTAGCTAGAATTCTGATTTAAGCCCACAAGCCTTGTTGTGGGCTTTATGCTAAACCTTTCTGCCTAGAGCAACCAGGCGTAGCTTAGCTTCATAAAATAGGTCTTCTCGTCCCGAGTGAGCCGCGTGAGTTCATCATCCGAGGTTAAACTGTCGGAATAGCCCAAATAGAACACACTCTGAGGATTGAGTTTGTAGCCGTAGAGGATTTCATTGCCTAAATGTGCTGCTTGGCTATCGGGATTGGAATACAGATAGAGCGCAAGATTACGTTCAATTTGGGTATAAATGCTCGATAGGCGAATAAAGCTGTGCAAACTCAACTGCCAATGAAGGCGCATATCCGTGAGGTTTGCGGTAAATAATCGGTCCTGCTCGATTTCCATTTGTTGGTACTGGTGAGAAATTTCTACCGATAAACCGTTGGCAATTTTCCAATTGAATATCGGATTGATTAAGGTGTTGGTGCCTAATCTATCATTAAGAAAATCAATCTCATCGCCGTAATGGATCTCCAGCTCAAGGCTGAGGGCTGAAATCGGCGTAATGGCTCCGTAAAGCCAGCCTTGAGTTTCCTCATATTGATTGCTGTTACCTATTACGGCGAGTTGCGCTGTATTATGGCGTGGTCCGACCCGCTCACGGGTTTCTACCCCAAAGGACAATTCACTTTGTAGTGCGCCATACATTTCCCAAAAGATCTCAAATTCTTGCTCGAGTAGCTCTCCCGCTTGATTGTGGGTGATATCCCAGTCACCACCAAATTTTATCTTGTTAAACACCACTTGCGGATACCAAATTAAGCCACCGCCAGCCATAAAGGTGCGATAGTCAATTTTCTCTACAAAGCCCAAATCGGCACGAAAATTAGGGGAAACATCGTGATATTCGCTGTAGGCAAACCAATCGCGGGCATTGTGTTCATAGGTCAGTTGATACAAGGCGCCACTAAAATCCTCATCTGATTGGCTACGTAATACTTGTTCATTCACTTGGCATAGGCCAAATTCACAGTTTAAGGGCGTTTGACCGCAGAGTAGCCCTTCTGTGAGTTCTCCCTCCACATTGCCACAAAATTGTTGGTACAGGGCTGTGGGGTAACGTGTCTGGGAATGGGCGACCTGAGCGGTCAATATATCTTGCTCAGTAGGCTGGTATTTGGTA
Source organism: Shewanella sp. MM_2022_3 (assembly GCF_022557375.1). Lineage (NCBI taxonomy): Bacteria > Pseudomonadati > Pseudomonadota > Gammaproteobacteria > Alteromonadales > Shewanellaceae > Shewanella > Shewanella sp. MM_2022_3. The sequence goes on along the minus strand of NZ_JAKZGV010000025.1, from coordinate 49,770 downwards.
TCTAAACTTATGACATAATTGTGGTAATCATTATTATCATCGGTTTGTACAGCAAATTCAGTCAGTTGATTGTCGGCACTGCTCTTTGCCGTGATAAGACCCCCAAAGGAAAAGGTTTTATCCATATCGAAGCGGTAACGCGCAGCCAGATTGAGGCTTTCCTCTGCTAATGAGGTGACCTCTGAACTTAAATTACCCGGCATTAAAAAGGTGGCTTGGCTGTCATTGGCGGCCAGCAGTGCCCAGGTGTGTTGCTCGGTTTGGCTGGTGAGTTTGAGTCCGTAATCCGGTGATACGATATTGCGGGTATGTAGCAGATTCACTTGGGTATCGAAGTAGTCTTTATTATCGAGGAAGAAGGGGCGTTTTTCGTCGTAAAACAATGCGAAAGTACTGTTAATATCGAGCTGACCCGCATCGGATTCGACTTGAGAGAAATCGGGGTTAATGGTTGCATTCAACAAGGTGCGGGCATTCATTCCCCAGCGTAAATCAAACCCAGGTTCATAGTCCGTATCTGTTTGCCAACCATGTGCAGTTTTATGTTCATTGCGAGTTGCTACAAAAGCGGGAGTAATTTGCAGATCTTGCCCTTGCTTGGCTGAAGCTAAACCTGTGGCGACACCGAGCTGACAGAGCTGGCAACTGATGTTGCGGTCAATTTTATGGGTGGAGAGACGATGGTTTTCATTACGTGGATAGTAGCGAATAAGCTCAAATCCCCAGTCTTGAATGGGCTTTTTATCGTCAAAGTTGAATAGCCGTAATGGCAGTTCGACTTCCACCTGATAGCCATCGGCGGTGATTTTACCGGCGGTTTTCCAAATGCCATCCCACGCTTCGCTCTCTTCGCCCGTGAGTTCATTCTCTATCGAGTCTAGTTGCACGCCCAGCGGGTTGATAAAAAACTGATAGGCCAAGCGTGCGTTATTGAGGGTATCGAGTTTGATCCCCACCAGATCATCACCCCAGAGATTATCCCTGTCCTTGAGAGTGGCACGAATGCGTTGAGGCTGACTGTCTTTGGCGATAAAGGCCACAAATAGGCTGGTTTGGGTGGCGTAGATTCTGGCCTCGGTATAAACCGGAGCGGCAGTGTTTTCTCCGGGCTGAGTCTCATAGCGCAACTCGGCCAGCGCCGCGTGCTGCCACACTGCCTCATCAAATTCACCATCAATCTCGGCGGTATCCGTTAAGGTTGGAATCGTTAACTGAAATTGGCTAACTGAGCCGGCCTGACTCGGTAAGCTCAGAAACATCATGCTCGATAGCAGAAAGGGGAGAAACGTCTTCAACAACTGGGCCCAAAATAATCCGTAAATTACGCGCAGTGTGCCAGAAGTTTTGAGTTAACAAGAATGAGTAATTGTTACAAGGATTGTATTTAAATTGGATTGAGTTAGAGCCAAAGCGCACTGGATGGCATGCATCCAGTGCGATAAGGAGGATTATTCAGGTGCGACCACAGGATTACGGTAGGCTTCACGGTACTTATCGACCCACATGGCGGTGGCGCCACAAATAGCCACAGGCATCACAATAAAGTTCACCACAGGGATCATCGAAAACAGTGTCACTGTTGCGCCAAAGCTGAAACTGGTGCCGCGGGTTTGATTCAGTGCAAAGCGCATATCCTTGAAGCTCACCTTGTGGTTATCGAAGGGATAGTCGCAGTATTGAATCGCCATCATCCAAGCACTGAATAAAAACCACAGAATAGGCGCCAAGGTTTGCCCGACCATTGGCACTAAAAATAGCAGTAAAAATACCAATGCACGGGGCAGATAGTATTTCAGCTTGATCCATTCACGGCCAAGAATGCGCGGTAAGTCTTTGACTAAGTCCATGCCTGAACCGGTATGCATGGGTTTGCCGGTTAATAGTTGTTCAACCTTTTCGGCCAGTAAGCCATTAAAAGGCGCGGCTAGCCAGTTCATCACTGAGCTAAACACAAAGGCTAGCATCACCAACATAGTGACAACCGCCAGTGGCCAGAGCAGAAAGTTAAGCCAGCTTAAATACTCAGGCAGTTGGGCATTCATCCAAGTAAAGAGCAGATCGAGCTGACCGACTGCCACATAAATTACGGCGGCAAAAAGTAACAGGTTAATCATTAAAGGAATAAATACAAAAGTACGAAGACCTTTACGTGTGATCAAACCAAAGCCATCGAGAAAATAATTCACACCACTTTTAGCCTGTGAGGGCGAGGGAAATTTCTGTGTCATATCGTCATTCCAAGAAAGTTGAGATACAGCCTGAGAGACAGATAAGTACGATTGTGATCAACTCGTCGCGAGATGACAAGCTAAAAGCCGCATGAATTCAATAAAAAGCGTTACAAAATGCAGCTTGCTTTGTTAAAGTTGGCCTCAGAATTCTATGACACGACTCGGGCTAATATTGGCCTGCACCGATATCTGCCATCGCCCTGATGGCTTTTTAAACTGAGACGCGCTAACTGGCACTATGAGATTAAAACAAATAAAACTTGCCGGCTTTAAGTCGTTTGTCGATCCCACCAAAATTCCGTTTTTACAGGCATTAAGCGCCATTATTGGCCCAAATGGCTGCGGTAAATCGAACGTGATTGACGCTGTGCGCTGGGTGCTAGGCGAAAGCTCGGCCAAACATTTGCGCGGCGACTCCATGAGTGACGTGATTTTTAACGGCTCCAGCGCCCGTAAACCTGTGTCTGTGGCAGGCGTTGAACTGGTGTTTGAAAATAAAGAAGGCCGCCTTGCGGGCCAATACGCCAGTTATGAAGAAATCTCGGTAAAACGTCAGGTCAGCCGTGACGGCGAGTCTTGGTATTTTCTCAACGGCCAAAAGTGTCGCCGCAAAGACATCACCGATCTATTTATGGGCACCGGGCTTGGACCGCGCAGCTATGCCATTATCGAACAGGGCACGATTTCACGTTTAATCGAATCTAAACCCCAAGACTTACGTACTTTTATCGAAGAGGCGGCGGGGATTTCTCGCTATAAAGAACGGCGGCGTGAAACGGAAAATCGTATTCGTCACACCCGTGAAAACTTAGAGCGTTTAGGGGATATTCGCAGTGAGTTAGCCAAACAACTGGAAAAGCTCAGTCAGCAGGCAAAAGCCGCAACACAATATCGCGAGCTAAAGCAGGCTGAGCGTAAAACCCATGCTGAATTGCTGGTGATGCGCTACCAAGAGCTGCAAAGCCAGATGGCGAGTTTATCGGAGCAGATTAGCTCGCTCGAGCTGCAACAAGCGGCAGCGCAATCCTTAGCGCAAACGAGTGAGTTAGAAAGCACCGAGCTGCAAGTTACGCTTTCACAGTTAGCCGAGCAAGAGCAGCAGGCGGTCGAAGCCTATTATCTAACGGGTACTGAAATCGCAAAGCTTGAGCAACAGTTGCAGAGCCAAAAGCAGCGCGACGCCCAGCTACATACTCAGCTCGAGCAATTAAGCGAGCAAATCACCCAAAACCAAGCCAAATTAGCCGCTTACCAAGCCAGCTTTCAAGCGCTTGAGGCGGAGCTTAGCCAACTTGCGCCGCAACATGAATTGCAGCAAGAAATGCTCGATGAGCTTCAAGTCCAATGGGAGATGAGTGTTTCGCGCAGTGAGGCGCAGAGTGAAAGCGCCAGAGTGCTGGCGGCGGCAACCGCTCAGCATAAGCTGCAATTAGAATTACACCGCAGCAAACTGGCGCATCAGCAGCAATTAAATGCCCATAAAACCCAGTTACACCAAGAACAACAGCAAGAGTTAGCCTCACTCAATGAGCATGCCCTTGAAGATAACAGCGCATCACTCAATGACGAGATTACCCAGTTAGAGCAAGCATTAGCTGAACAAGTTGAAATTAATCAAGAGTTTGAATCCACTCTGGCTACCGATACTCACGCGTTAGATGTTGCGCGAGGTGAGTTTGAGCAGTTATCGCAGCGTTTAACTTCGATGCGGGCACGCTTCGAACTGGTTGAACAATGGCTGGCAAAACAAGAAGAGTTAAGTGATAAGCCGCAGCTGTGGCAAAGTATTCAAGTGGAAAATGGCTGGGAAGCCGCGGCAGAGCTGGCGCTGCAGGGATTAATGACGCTGCCCGTGGGCGTTGACGCCAATGAGATAGGGTTTTATGCCGATGCAGCCTTGGCGGCGGATGCGCATCTCGATGGTTCTCCCATCTTAGGGGCAAAATTGAACCTTGCCCCTTGGCTTAAGGGACTTAAATGGGCCGATAATCTGGCCAGCGCACAAGCACAAGTGGCGAGCTTGGCGGCCGATGAGCGAATAGTGACCGCTGATGGTTATCTGCTTGGCAAAGGTTTTTTGATTGCCAAACAAGACAATAGCCAATCGTTAGTGCAACTGAGTAAAGAACAAACTCAATTAAGCGAAGCGATTAATGAGTGTGAGCAGGCGCGGGTAATACAGCAGTCAAAGCTCGAGGCGTTGGCGCAGCAATTAACCCAAGTGCGTGACAGCTTAAGCCAAGGTATCAAACGCTTACACCAGTTACAGCTCGATAAAGCCACCAAATCTACGCAGCTTAATAACGCAGAGGCCCAGGCCAAGCAGCGCGAAGTTAAACGGGGACAACTAGCAGAAACCGTTGCGCAAACGCGCAATGAGTTAGCCGAGCTGGCTGAGCAGTTAATGCTGCTTTCGGAACAAGAGGATGAATTGGCGGAGGCGCTAGCGTTAAGCCTTGAGAAACAGCAACAACAAAGTCTTGAAGCCCAAGGGGATTTAGCCCGTCACCAAGCGCTAAAGGCACAAATTAGCGATGCCGAGCGCCGCTTAGCGAGTCTCAATGCCAGTCTACAATCGGTCACCACTCGGATGGCAGTGAGCACAGAACAAATTGAATTACAGCGGGTCCGTGTCAGTGAATTAGTCCACTCACAGGAAACACTGTCAGCCCAGCTTGCCAGTGTTGTCGCACAGCAGGGTGCTCAGCAAACGGCAAAGCTGAGTGAACAACTGGCGCAGCTACTCAATCAGCAACAGAGTCAGCAACAGGCACTTAAAACGCTCAGGGCACAACAAAGTTCGCTCACTGAAACGCTAAACAGTATAGGATTAAAGCAAAAACAAGAGCTTGGTAAGCTTGAGGGCTTGACTCAAAGCCTCAGCACGTTAAAGTTACGTCGTGAGGGATTAAAAGGGCAGGCTGACAGCCAGTTGGCAGCCCTGGCGGAACAGCAAATTGTGCTTGCTCAGGTGATTGATTCGCTGCCTAGCGATGGTCAGCCAAATAAGTGGCAGCGTGATTTGGATCAGATCCGCCAAAAAATTATCCGTTTAGGTGCGATAAACCTCGCGGCGATCGAAGAATTTGAGCAACAAAGTGAGCGAAAATCCTATTTGGATCATCAAGATGAAGATCTCAATAAAGGGCTTGCAACACTAGAAGAAGCCATTCGTAAAATCGATAAGGAGACCCGCACCCGTTTTAAAGCCACATTTGATGCTGTCAACGAGGATTTAGGGCGATTGTTCCCCAAGGTGTTTGGTGGCGGGCGTGCTTACCTTGCGCTAACGGAAGATGATTTATTAGAAACGGGCGTGACCATCATGGCCCAGCCGCCAGGTAAGAAGAACAGCACAATCCATCTTCTTTCCGGTGGTGAAAAAGCCCTAACGGCTTTATCATTGGTATTCGCGATTTTCAGGTTGAATCCAGCTCCCTTCTGTATGTTAGACGAAGTGGATGCGCCCTTAGACGATGCCAACGTAGAACGTTTCTGCCGATTATTGAAGGAGATGTCGCAGAGCGTACAGTTTATCTATATCAGCCATAACAAAATTACGATGGAGATGGCTGATCAACTTATCGGTGTGACTATGCATGAGCCGGGTGTATCCCGTATAGTCGCAGTAGATTTAGAGCAAGCGGTGGCGATGGCCGACGCGTGATAACTAGAAGAAAGACAGGGTAACCAATGGAAGATTTGCAACTAGTTTTGTTCGTTTTAGGCGCCATAGCCATAGTTGCTGTGCTGGTGCATGGATTTTGGTCTATCAGAAGACAACAGCCTAAGTCATTGAAAGATAGTCCGATGGGCAATTTCTATAAAAAGCAGGCAGAGCGTGGCGAGGCTGCCCCCAAGCGTATCGATGCCGATGGTTTCGACGCCGATGGTATTGGCGCCGTCAGAGTTCGTAAAGCGAATGAAGCTCATACCCCAGAGGCACCTGCGTTTAACCCTTATTTAAAGCAAGAAGCCAAAGTACAACCGCAACCAGTGGAACCCGTTCAAGTTGAACCTAAACCACTGTTTAAGCAAGAACCAAGCATGGCGCAGCCCGACTTTAATTTGCAATCACCGAGTGTGAAAGAGCAACACCGCGGCCCTAAAGCATCGCGCCAAGAGCCAGTATTGCAAAGCCATACAGCGCATTTAAATCAAGCTCACGTTGGCCAATCCCATGCGGCGATAGTGGCGCAAAAGGCGGCTGAAGAGCAACGTGCCCAAGTGCAAATGCCCACCCAAACCGCGTTGTTTGATGATGAAGAGGCGTATCAAGAAGAGCAACCTCAAGCCGTTGAACAGGCCAATGATGATTTAGGTGAACCACGTGATGTATTAGTGCTGCACGTTGTGGCGAAAGAAGGTCAGCAACTTAATGGTGCAGAATTATTACCTTGCTTCTTAACCCTTAACTTTAAATATGGCGATATGAATATTTTCCATCGTCATGTGGATAATGCTGGTAATGGTAAGGTGTTGTTCTCCATTGCTAATATGGTAAAACCTGGTGTTTTTGACCCAGACAATATGGAGCAATTCAGCACCCAAGGCGTGGTATTCTTTATGACTTTACCTTGCTACGGTGATGCGCTAATGAATTTCTCTATCATGCTTAACTCGGCGCGCCAATTGGCGGATGATATCGATGCGGTTGTACTTGATGGTCAGCGCCAACCTTGGGGCGAGTTTACTAAGCAAGATTATTTACACCGCATTCGCGCAAACGCTTAATGCACCGCCGCGAGACCGCGGTGATGGACAGATAGGGCCGCTAAATGCGGCCTCATTTTTTGCAATTTTTTGATGCTTAAGAATTCTGGATAATGAATATGCAAGACATTCAACTCGATAAACGCCTATCTGAACTGCTTTCACAAGCTGTTACGTCGGAAAATGCGCAGCCATTGATGCAGGCGCTCTGCCAATCTCTGAATGAACACAATATTCGTTATTATGTCGATGATGCGCCAAGCATTACTGACTCAGAATACGACAGGTTAATGCAGCAGTTGAAACAGCTTGAGGCCGAGTATCCTCAGTTTGTTGCTGCCGACTCGCCCACCCAAAGAGTGGGTGGTATGGCGCTGGCAAAGTTTGAACAAATTACTCATCTTAAACCCATGTTAAGTCTTGATAATGCCTTCGATGAGGCGGACTTTAGCGCGTTTCATAAGCGTGTTAGCGACAGAGTTGGCCAAGTGAGTTTTTGCTGTGAGCCTAAGCTCGATGGTCTAGCGGTAAGTATTTTGTATCGCAATGGGGTGCTTGAGCGCGCCGCGACCCGTGGCGATGGTACCGTGGGTGAGGATATTACTGAAAACGTTAAAACCATTAAGTCGATTCCGCTCAAACTGCGCGGTGGCAACTATCCTGAAGTGGTCGAAGTGCGCGGCGAAGCCTTTATGCCCAAGGCAGCGTTTGAGGCGCTAAATGAGCGTGCACGCTTAAAGGATGAAAAACTGTTTGTGAATCCGCGTAATGCGGCAGCGGGCAGCTTACGTCAGCTCGACAGTAAAATTACCGCGTCACGGGCGCTGTCTTTTTATGCCTACGCCTTAGGTGTGGTGGAGCCGACTTCCCACGAGTTAGCTAAGACGCATTACGAGCAATTGCAGCAACTTAAATCTTGGGGGCTGCCAGTCAGTAGCGAGATTAAAGTCTGCGACGAACTCAGCCAAGTGTTTGCCTACTATCAAGATATATTGACTCGCCGCAGCGATTTACCCTTTGAAATCGATGGTGTGGTAATGAAGGTGAACGATATCGCACAGCAGCAAACCTTAGGGTTTGTGGCCAAATCTCCCCGCTGGGCAATTGCCTATAAATTCCCCGCGCAAGAAGAAATGACGCTGCTCGAAGGCGTAGATTTTCAAGTGGGCCGCACCGGCGCGGTGACTCCAGTCGCACGCCTAAAACCTGTGTTTGTCGGCGGCGTGACGGTTTCGAACGCCACTTTGCACAATGCCGATGAAATCGAGCGTTTAGGTGTGATGATGGGCGACACCGTGATTATCCGCCGCGCCGGCGATGTGATCCCGCAAATTGTGGCCATAGTGCCAGAGCGTCGCCCTGAAGATGCTAAGGCGATTGCCTTCCCGCAACATTGTCCCGTTTGCGGCAGTTTGGTTGAGCGATTAGAAGGTGAGGCCGTTGCCCGTTGTAGCGGCGGTTTATTCTGTGAGGCCCAGCGTAAAGAGGCGATCAAACATTTTGCCTCCCGTAAGGCATTAGATATCGACGGCATGGGCGATAAAATTGTTGAGCAGTTGATTGATAAGGAGTTGGTTCAAAGCCCGGCGGACTTATTTAAACTCACCGCCTCTATGATGACCATGCTCGACCGAATGGGAATGAAGTCGGCCACCAATCTTGCGCTGGCGATTGAAGCGGCTAAAACCACGACTTTGCCTCGTTTCCTCTATGCCTTAGGCATTCGAGAGGTGGGGGAGGCCACAGCGGCGAACCTTGCGACTCACTTTGGTAGTCTAGAGGCACTGCGCGTAGCTACCATTGAGCAACTCATTCAAGTTGAAGATATTGGTGAAGTGGTTGCCCAGCACGTAGCGCATTTCTTTGCTCAGCCCCATAACCTAGAGGTGATCGATGCTTTGATTGCGGCTGGTGTCAACTGGCCTGCGATTGCAGCGCCAAGTGCCGATGAACAACCATTGAAGGGGCAGACTTGGGTGTTAACGGGTACCTTAAATCAACTCAACCGTAACGATGCTAAGGCGCAGTTACAGGCCTTAGGCGCCAAAGTCGCGGGCAGTGTGTCGAAAAATACCGATTGCTTAGTGGCGGGTGAAGCTGCAGGCTCCAAGCTTGCCAAAGCGCAGGAGCTAGGCGTGAAGGTGATTGGCGAAGACGAATTGCTCGCGCTGCTCGCTGCCAATACCTAAGTTTGATTTGATGAGTAAAACGCCTTGCTTAGCAAGGCGTTTTTGTTGAGGGTTCATCTTGATTGGGCGCGGTTTTCTGGCGGAGCCATGATAAACTTGATCTATCAGCGGATTGCACCGATAGCAATCATTGTGCGCTTATAAAAAGGAAAACCTATGACAGATCTCAGTGATATTCGCCGTGAATACACCAAAGGTGGCTTAAGACGCGCCGATTTACCCCAAAACCCGATGCAGTTATTTGAATTGTGGATGACACAAGCCAGAGATGCGCAGCTGAGTGATCCTACCGCGATGTGTGTTGCCACAGTGGATGAACATGGCCAACCTTTTCAACGAATTGTACTGTTAAAGCGTTTTGATGAAACAGGTTTTGTGTTCTTCACTAACTTGGGCAGTCGCAAGGCACAGCAGATTGCGGCCAATAATAAAGTGAGTCTACATTTTCCTTGGCATCCGATTGAACGCCAAGTGTCGATTCTCGGTGAGGCGCAGCCGCTTTCTACCGCCGAAGTGCTGAAATACTTTATGACCCGCCCCAAGGATAGCCAGATTGCCGCTTGGGTTTCGCAGCAGTCGAGCAAACTGAGTGCCAGACAAGTGCTCGAAGGTAAGTTCTTTGAAATGAAAGCGAAATTTGCTAAGGGCGATGTACCATTGCCGAGCTTTTGGGGCGGTTACTTAGTTAAGCCGTCAAGTATTGAGTTTTGGCAAGGTGGAGAGCATCGCTTGCATGACCGCTTTCTCTACACTCGCCAAGCGGATGAATGGATGATTGACCGTTTAGCACCCTAATGGCTTTAGGAGCTTAATGTGGAACAGTATAAGATTTGGGTGGATGCCGATGCTTGCCCAAACCCAATTAAAGAGATTTTATTTCGCGCAGCTGAGCGAAAGGCGCTGCCGCTAGTGCTGGTGGCGAACCAAATGCTACGGGTGCCACCGTCACCGTATATCAGTCAAGTGCGTGTTGGCTCAGGCTTTGATGTGGCGGATCAATACATTGTCGACCATGTTGAGGCCACACATTTAGTCATCACTGCCGATATCCCGTTGGCGGCGCAAGTGATCGAAAAGGGCGCGCTGGCGCTCAACCCCCGCGGTGAACTCTACACCACTGACAATATTCGCCAAAAGCTTACGATGCGTGATTTTATGGAAGATTTACGTTCATCGGGTGTACATACAGGTGGACCTGATACTTTGTCTGCGGCCGATAAGCAGGCTTTTGCCAATAGTTTAGACAAATGGCTTGTGCGGGTAAAATGATAGTTCACTGGTCGCTAATCAATAAAAAGAGTATCTTTAGTGAAGCTTAGGTGATCTTTGTCACGGTTTGCTAAGTGCTGAGCAGCTTTGTACTTCATAACAAGGAGCTGCTGCTGGGTCTTACAACTCACAATTGAGGATGGATACGATGAATAAATGGATAGGAATCGCGGCATTATCGACGTTGATCAGCTTCAGCTCCGTTGCCCAATGGCAAGTGATTGAGCAGGATTCTAGGGTCAGTTTCGTGTCGGTAAAAAAGGGGGATATTGCTGAGGTTCATCATTTTAAGCAGCTAAAAGGTACTCTGAAGGATACTGGCCAATTTGAGCTAACAATTCCGCTGATAAGCGTAGCAACGGGTATTGATGTGCGTGATGAGCGTATGCAGCACTTATTGTTTGAAGTGTCATTGTATCCTGAACTTAACTTGAGTGCCCAAGTCGATAGTCAAATGCTCAAAGCGCTTGCAGTGGATGAGTCAAAGGTTGTTGACATCGAGGGCAAAATTGCCCTGCATGGAAAACAGCAAACAAAAACTTTTTCGGTAATTTTGACCAAAGTATCTGATAATAAACTGATGGTTAGTAGTTTTCAGCCGATAATTATCAATGCCAATGAATTTGGCTTGGTTGCAGGGGTTGATAAGTTGCGTGATATTGCAGGTTTATCTAGTATTAGCCAAGCCGTTCCGGTGTCGTTTGTACTAACCTTAACTCAGTAACAACAATAAGATTGGTTTAGATCAATACGTCAGCTGTTGTATTTAAGATAAGGTTATGAGGTGGCTGACGTATAATGCTCATACTGACCACTTAATGGGTGGATGTTGAGGCTTTTTAGATGTTAACAGTGTCCTTAATGGCGCTCGATTTAGTTGTTTTAAGGGTTAAAAATGGTCACAGATAAAGACGGTTACATGCATTTAATCCAGTATTTGACTGAGCATCTTGGCTTGTTCGAAACGCCTGATACCCAAAATGTGTCCGACGATACTGTGATGGAATTGTTTGAGGAACAATTATCCGCGCAGATTATTATGGTCTGTGGTCAAAATCCGTCACTCTCCTTTAGTGAGCGTAATACCATTATCCGTGAGGTCGATGCCATTGTGTATGATCTCGAGGAAATTCTCGCCTCTGTAGCCAATCATAGGGCAACACCTGAGCAAACGCTGTTTATCACTGAATTTTCAGGACTCATCAAAAATTTATTCGATCAAGAGATCGCAAAATTTCAATCCCATGCTTAATGTTTGAGTCTAGTCATCGGGTTACTCCCATTGCTTGTCGTTAGCTCTTGGGAATTGGAGTCGTGTTTTAATCCCGTTCCTTGCCTTCAGCAATTGCATATTGGTTTTTCCATCATGGCTTGTCTCTTCACACTGGATTGATTGCCGTTGTTAGTAACAACCCTTTGTGCTCATTTTTCTGTTTTCTGTCGATATTCGCACAAAAGCCTATGTGGTTAGGGGAGATAAGCTATCACTCTGCTTATTTTGCTTTCCGAGTCGTAGAAAAATCACCAGTTGTTTAAGCATCTTTGCTTACAGGGTATATCTTTACTCTATAACGATATTTTTGGGTGATATACGAAGGGAGATGCATGATGTTAACCATATGTCCTAGCTATGCCGATGATTTATTAACCATTGCTGTTTCCGGTCAGGTAACGCATCAGGATATTGAAACCATTTTGTTTCCGGCCATTGAAGCCAAGTTATTGGATCATGCTTGTATTCGTTTATGGTATGAATTTAGTGCTGATTTTATGGGTATTACAGTTGGAGCACTTTGGGACGATGCTTTACTCAGTGTGTTCCATTTCAGTGATTTCGCGCGGGTAGTGATGATTGCGGACACGCAAATGCTTGGGACTATGGTCAATACGTTAGCTTTTATGTTGCCTTGTCCGGTTAAAGTCTTTGGCGAAAATGAGCGTGTACTGGCTAAGGAATGGCTAGACGACGCCAAAGTGATTGCACTGTAACAGAGAGTAACTGCTCGGATTGTTGATGCTTAATTTGTAAAGCATAGAGCAGGGCGGCAAAGAGCTGTTACACCGTAGCCAACGGCCAATGGCACTCGATTTGAGTGCCTAGATTGAGTTCGCTGTTCACGATTAGCTCGCCATTTAACTCATATTTTATCCACAAATTGAGGCAGGATAGCGTTCCTGTGCATTGTCTTTGAAGTATGTCATGCCTGAGTTGCTCAAGATGAGCTGTCGAGATCCCCACACCATTATCCTGTAGCAGTATATGTAATTCATTACCTCGTTTATCGAGTTGCAACAGTATTTCGCGATGTTGATGATGCTCTTTAAATGCGTGTTGTAGAGTGTTATTAAGCAATCGATAGAAAAACTGCAAATACTGCCAAGCATTACCATCGATAATTAATAGTTCATCGCAGTTAAGATTTACTTTCACCTGTGCTTTGAGTAATTGTGGCTGTAATAGGCTGAGCAAATGTTGGAGAAACTGTGCTAAATGGAGCGGGCGTATTTCACTATGTTGATCAGTAAATAGCTGCGATATTTGTCTTAATCTTACGGCCTGTTGACTCATGAGATGCACCGCTTTAGCAGACTGGTCGATATATTCATCTTGACGAATCTGACATACTTGAGCGAGGAGGCGATCCTGCTCTTGCATCATTTGATTAATCACTTCGGCGAGGAAGTGCTGCATGAGTTTTAGACTTTGCTGTTTATTGAGGTTGAGTTGGATTTGCTGTGTAATTTCATGATTGAGCTCACCTATCTGCTCCCTCATTAAGGCGAGTTCTTGCTGGGCTAACTGAGTTAGATGTTGCTGTTCCTTCATTTGTTGCTGTTGTTGTTCTAGCAGTTTTTCTTGTGCTTTCTCTTGGCGCTTTTTGAGATCCACATTAAAGCCAATTGCACCAACGCCAATAGAATTATCTTCATCATCTCGGATATCAAACTTAGTCATCTGGTAAATAATTTCACCACGGGGAGTTGGTATTGGCTCTTCAAAATGCAGAGCATCGTGGCGATGGTTTACCCGTTGATCGTTCTGTTGGTAGAGTTGAGCGAGAGGAGCTGGGAAGAGTTCAAAATCCATGGCACCGATAATTTTTCGCCGTTCGATACCGAGTACTTCACAATATTTATGATTGACCAAGGTATATCTACCATTTAAGTCTTTGATATAAATGATGGTAGATGCAAAGTCTAATAAAGATCTTAATTGTTCCTTATGTCGATTCAATTCCTGTTGAACATGTTGTTGACTAAGTAACTGTTGTTCCAGTGCGAGATTGCTGGCATCTAAACTCGCCATAGCGATTTCAAGCTGTTGAGTACGCGATAAAAAAGTCTTTGCGAGTAATCCGACTTCGTCATGGCGCTCTTTGGCTTTGAGTTCGATGGAGGCAGAGTCATTGCGTTTAAGCGCTCTGACCATTTCCATTATAGGAGCCATGATTAGCCTATGTTGCAGTATGAACAAGGATATAAGGCCTAGCATTTGGATTGCGACTAAAGAAAGCCCCACCTTTTCAATCAGTTTTTTAGCGGTGTCTTGTAACGGCGCGACTGGTGTGACGACTAAAATTTTCCAATAAGTATGGGGCATGAGAAAAACAGAAACGAGTGAAGGCGCCTTTAGGACAGGATCCATTGTCAATGCGATTGAAGCGATACGTCGGGGGGTTGTGAAATGGTTTTTCGCGTTGTCATTCACAATTGCAGAGAGCATTTCTCGCTCATTATCGCTGCTTAATCGAGTGAGATTATCCATTTGCTCTTGAGTAAAAACGCGCTCAGCAATTGCTTGGTCGATAAAACTGCGATCTGCCAACTGAAGCGCTGATGCTATAGGAGTAAAAGCGTGCTCTACTTTAGCTAACGCATCAAAGCTCATTAAATGGTGTGTCGTATCAGACTGAGATTGGCGTGTATTATCACGATTAGGAAAAGCCAGTATTTGATTTTGATGGTCAATAGCCACGACATAGCCACTGACATCCAACATGGCATTGCGTAACAGCTGGTTGAGTTTTTCTAGACTAATATCCGTGGTAGCTGCTCCGATAAATTGATGATCTACCCACATGGCGCTTGATGCGGTAACCATAGGTTCATGGGTTGTGGGATCGACATAGGATTTAGACCAAAAGACTTTACCTGCGGGGAAAAAACGGGTTGGTCGATACCATTCTTCAGTATGATAACTTGGGAAGTTATCAGTGTTATAGCTGTCTATCGCTACCAACTCACCGCGAATATTGTGCGCCCAAAACAAGCTGTCACGGAACTTTTGCTGATTAAATGCGCCTGGCTCAGGCCAAATACCGCCACCAGAGATGATGTCTTTTTGACTTTCTATCGAAAGTAAAACGGGAATACTTTTACTGAGCTGTTCAGGTTCATGGCGGTAGAGCATGGCGATTTGACTAATCGCATTCACTTGATTTTCGACTTGTGAGGTTATCTCCTGCAGTTTTGCAATAATTATTTGACCGTGATTCTGATTAAGCAACGTCTGTTGCTCACTGATTTGTTGGGTCTGGATATTAAGGATGACCCAAGCAGTACTGAAAATCAGTATGCTGGCGATGATGAGTTGGAGCAAGCTGAGCTTAAACGGCAGGCTTTTTTGCCATTGGGTTAACGAGGCTTGTGGCGCAAAGATAGGCCGTTTATCCATGTTATACGGGGTCCAAATGCCGCGATCATTGAGCCAGTTTAGCTTTTTTTGATCTAATTGCCATTGGCTTAAATCAAAGTTAAGTCATAACACTAACTAAAGTTATAAATGGAGAGGCATAAAAATAAGGCAGACCTTAAGTCTGCCTTTTGAAACTTATTTATAGAGTGACGGTTTATCTGAGCCGCTGAGAATTGGCACAATAAACAGTAATAACATCACTAGATAACCACTAAAGGCAACGACCATCCATTCGGCCATTGTCACTCCCATAAATTGCCATGGCACATCGGTACACATACCCGTCGGCATCATGATGGCAGGAAACCATTCATGCAGTGGCATCCAGGCTGGAAATTCGGGTAAAAACGAGCAGGTAGAAAACGGTGAGGGATTGTTTTGCATATCCACTAAGGCTAATGCTAGCTTTAGGCCCCATGTTGCGCTTATTGCCCAACCCAGTGCTCCCAAAATTCGAACGATACGGTACTTTGGCACCGTCATTCCCACAAGTCCTGCAGCCAAAATACCGAATACAGCGAGTCTTTGGTAGATACACATCACACAGGGATCTAATTTCATCACGTATTGAAAATATAAAGCGGCCGCTTCAAGGACAATCGCAGAGCCTGTCAGAATAAACCAAGATGCACGGGAATGGGCAAAGCGAGTGAATGCTGTCAAAAGTGAACTCCGTATCAACAAAAAACGCCCTTGAAGATAGGGCGTTTGTTTGACTGTACTGAACTCATAAAGTTCAGTCAACTCTGATATTTATGTTAGTGAGCTGCCGCAGGCGCTAAGGCTTCCTTAACACTGTGGTGCAAAATTGCATGGGAATCATAGAAATACTGCGTCATTTGCTCTAAGAAACCCATTTCAATCGCCATTACACCCACAACCGATAGGACGATCGTGTAAGGCAATGCCATCCATACCATTCTGCCGTAGGACAAGCGGATGAGTGGTGCAAGTGCTGATGTCAGTAAGAACAGGAATGCAGCTTGACCATTGGGTGTTGCAACTGAAGGCAAGTTAGTTCCAGTGTTAATCGCCACAGCCAACAGGTCAAATTGATCGCGGGTAATTTGACCATTAATCAAAGCCGCTTTGACTTCGTTAATGTAGACCGTCCCCACAAACACGTTATCACTGACCATAGAGAGTAAACCGTTAGCAATATAGAAAATCACTAATTGGGTATTGCCTTCGTGGTTCAGCGCCCATTGGATCACGGGAGCAAATAGTTGTTGATCAATAATCACTGCGACCACGGCAAAGAATACCGCTAACAGCGCCGTAAAGGGGAGAGCTTCTTCGAAGGCTTTTCCTAGGGCATGTTCATCGGTAATACCGTTAAACGCAGTGGCTAAAATAATCACGGATAAACCAATCAAGCCGACAGAGGCTAAATGTAACGCAAGACCTGCAATCAACCAAACCCCAATAATGGCTTGAACAATAAGCTTCATTTTATCTTTATTGGTACGACGTGCATCTTCATAGGCTGCATAGTCACAGAGGATTTTATGAACAGCATCAGGTAATTGCGCACCGTATCCAAAGATACGGAATTTTTCGACTAAGTAGCAGGTTAAGATACCAGCAATCAGGACCGGCACGGTAACTGGTGACATACGAATTGCAAACTCACCGAACTGCCAGTTAGCTTGGGCGGCAATAATTAAGTTTTGAGGTTCGCCAACCATAGTACACACGCCACCTAATGCGGTACCAACGCCTGCGTGCATCAATAGGTTACGTAAGAAGCCACGGAAAGACTCCAGCTCAGCTTCGTTGAGTTGGGCATCACCTTCCTCGTTTTTATCTTCTGAGGTATGGTCATGATCGGCAGAGAAATCTTTACCCGAGGCAACTTTGTGGTAAATAGAGTAAAAGCCAACTGCAACGGTAATAATTACTGCAATAACGGTTAAAGCATCTAAAAAGGCGGATAGGAATGCTGAAGCTAAACAAAACATTAAAGACACTAAGATTTTAGATCGGACTTTGGTGATCATCTTAGTAAACACGAATAGCAGCAGTTGCTTCATGAAGTAAATGCCAGCCACCATGAACACTAGCAATAATAACACTTCAAGGTTAGCTTCAATTTCGTGTAGCACTTGACTGGCTGAAGTCATGCCAATTGCAACCGCTTCGATGGCTAACAAACCGCCGGGTTGTAATGGATAGCATTTTAACGCCATTGCCAGGGTGAAAATAAATTCAAGCACTAATACCCAACCAGCCACAAAGGGACTGACATAGAAAAAGAGTATTGGATTGATTATTAAAAACGACAGTATTGCGATCTTGTACCACTTAGGTGAGTTACCTAAGAAGTTTCCAATAAACGCCTGACTCATTGTCATCGGCATGGCATCCTCTCTTCTAATTATGTTTTAAATTTCACAAGTTATTGTTAGTGACATATGTTTTAGGATTCAGTCTAGCCTAAAGAGAATGCTAATGTAACGAGTTACTCAAACCCAGATTTCAAAAAGCGGAGCTAATCGGCAAAATTGGTACAATTGCTATTGATTTGTGTCGATTTATTAAACATTTTTGTGACAATTGTACGCTGATGAAGCGGGGAGTTTCAGTCAATGGTTTCCATTTTTTACCGCTCTGGTATGATCAGTGACCATTATTAAAGCACAACAACTGGATAAGTGGGCTGATGATTATCAATGCCAAAGGACCTGCAAGTTTTGCAGAGAAGTATATTGTAAGATCGATTTGGGAAAATAAGTTTCCTCCAGGGTCCATTTTACCGGCTGAACGTGAGCTTTCTGAATTGATCGGCGTGACCCGGACGACGTTGCGTGAGGTGTTACAGCGTTTAGCGCGTGATGGTTGGTTGAAAATTCAACATGGCAAGCCGACTCGTGTCAATAATTTTTGGGAAACTTCGGGTCTGAATATTCTCGAGACGATTGCAGATCTCAACCCTGAGGGCTTCCCTGTACTAGTGGACCAATTACTCTCTGCTCGTACCAATGTGAGTGCAATTTATTTCCGTGGCGCACTGCGCAACAGCCCTGATACTGCGATGGAAGTATTGGCTAAAATCCATCAGTTAGAGGATACCGCTGAATCCTTTGCCGAGTATGATTATCTGTTGCATCATACGTTAGCGTTCTCATCGGGTAATCCGCTTTATGTATTAATCTTGAATGGCTTTAAGGGACTATACAGTCGAGTTGGGCGTTACTATTTTAGTAGTCCAGAGGCTCGTCAGTTGGCACTTAATTTTTATAAAGAGTTAGAACTGTTAGCGAAAGCGAAAAACTATCTCGATGTGCCTGCATTAATGCGTACCTATGGGATCAATAGTGGCAAAATGTGGCTGCAATTGCGTGATGATATGCCGTCTTCAATTGCTCAACAGGATTCGCATTCGTAGCTGACACTGAGCATTCACTATCTGGGTGCTTGTTAACATCAGGCCAAATAAAATATGAAAGCCGTTTTCGCTAAAACGGCTTTTTTGTATGTTGTCTTACCACGGATTATCAGTCCGTTTTGGGCTGCTCAGGGCATGTAGCTAATAATGTAATACTATTATCAGCGTTGGCTTGTTCAAGGCTAACACTAAAACCCCAAAGACGGTGCAGATGCTTGAGCACTTCTTTGTAGCTATTAGCAAGCGGGATATCTTTGTTGGGAACGTACCTTAGCGTAAGGGATCTGTCGCCGTTTATTTCAACATTATGCACTTGAATATTGGGTTCAATATTAGACAAATTGTACTGCTGCGATAATAAATTACGAATATCTTGATAGCCCTGTTCATCGTGGATGGCGGATACGGATAAATAGTTACGTTTTTCATCATCATGGATGCCAAACAGTTTGAATTGACGGATCACTCTTGGTGACAGGTATTGGCTGATAAAACTCTCATCCTTAAAGTTCTGCATCGCAAAGTGTAGGGTTTCGAGCCAATCACTCCCCGCAATATCCGGAAACCAGGCTTTGTCTTCATCAGTCGGAGCCTCACAGATGCGCCGAATATCGGTAAACATCGCAAACCCTAGGGCATAGGGATTGATTCCGCTGTAGTATCGGCTGTTATATTCAGGCTGCGCTACGACGCCCGTATGGCTTTGCAAAAACTCCATCATAAAGCGGTCAGTGACAACACCATCATCGTATAAATGATTCAAAATGGTGTAGTGCCAAAAGGTTGCCCACCCCTCATTCATGACTTGTGTTTGTTTTTGCGGATAAAAATACTGCGCCATTTTGCGTACGATCCGAATAATTTCCCGTTGCCAAGGCTCCAGTAGCGGCGCATTTTTTTCGATAAAGTACAGAATATTCTCCTGCGGTTCTGCAGGGAATCGACGTTTTGTGGTTGAAGGTTGCTGTTGTTGATAGGTAGGAATGGTTCGCCACAGATCGTTTACTTGACTTTGTAGATAGGCTTCGCGGTCTTTTTGCCTCGCTTGTTCTTCCCTAAAAGAGATTTCAGCAGGACGTTTATATCTATCAACGCCATAGTTCATTAAGGCGTGGCAGGAGTCAATCACGCTTTCAACTTGCTCGACACCGTATTTTTGCTCGCAATCGCTGATATAGTTTTTAGCGAACACCAAATAGTCGATAATCGAACTCGCATCGGTCCAGGTTTTAAATAGGTAATTGTTTTTAAAAAAACTATTATGTCCAAAACAGGCGTGCGCCATCACTAATGCTTGCATTGTAATGGTGTTTTCTTCCATGAGATAGGCGATGCAAGGGTTGGAGTTGATCACGATTTCATAGGCGAGCCCCATTTGCCCACGTTTGTAGCCTTGTTCAGTCTCAATAAAGCGTTTGCCGAAAGACCAATGGGTATAGCCTATGGGCATCCCAATACCGGCATAGGCATCCATCATCTGCTCTGCGGTGATGATTTCGATTTGATTCGGATAGGCGTTTAATTTGTAAATTGCTGCCACCCGTTCAATTTCCTTTAAATAACTTTGTAGCAGCTCAAAGCTCCAGTCTGGACCATCGCTTAAGGCTGTACGTGTTTTTGCTTCTTTAATCCCCATAGAGCCCCCTTAAACCGCCTGTTTTTTAAATAATTCTCTAAAGACAGGGTAGATATCTTCGGCTTGACGAATATGTTGTACCGCTATGTTGTCGTAGTGTTGTTTTAGGGATTCGTATTCACGCCACAGGGTTTGATGGGCACGATTGGTGATTTCGATGTAGCTGTAATAGCGCACCAGTGGCAATATTTTTTGTTCTAACCATTGCCTACAGGTTGGTGAATCGTCGGCCCAATTGTCGCCGTCGGATGCTTGCGCGGCGTAAATATTCCACTCATTGGCAGGGTAACGCGCCTGTTGAATTTCGTGCATTAATTTCAAGGCGCTCGACACTATGGTGCCGCCAGTTTCCTGGGAATAGAAGAATTCATGTTCGTCTACTTCCTTCGCTTGGGTATGGTGACGGATATAGACCACCTCGAGGTTTTTGTAGGTACGAGTGAGGAACAAGTACAGCAAGATATAGAAACGTTTCGCCATATCTTTTGTCGCTTGATCCATCGAGCCCGACACATCCATTAAGCAGAACATGACCGCTTGGCTTGAGGGCACCTCGCGCCTTGCAAAGTTGTTGAAGCGTAAGTCAAAGGTATCGATAAACGGCACTTTAGCAATCTTCTGCTTTAACTCCTCAATTTGTGCTTTTAAATCCAAAATCAGCTCAGCTTTTGTTCCAGGTATATTTTCAAGCTCTGCCAGTTCCTGTTCCAACTCTTTGAGCAATTTCTTTTTACTCGCCGACATGGCGATACGGCGCGCCAAGGATGAACGCAGTGAGCGCACAATATTGATATTGGCAGGCACCCCATCATTGGTGAATCCCGCACGGTAGATTTGATACTCAACGAGCTTGTTGAGACGGTTTTTTTGTAGATTCGGTAGCTCTAAATCTTCAAATAACAACTCAAGGTATTCATCCTTTGAGATTTCAAATGCAAAGTCATCATTACCTTCACCTGAATCGGAGGCATCACCTTTACCCGCTCCGCCGCCAGCACCTCCCGGTGGTCTGTCAATTTTATCGCCACGGGTGAATTGGTCATTCCCTGGGTGAACTCTGTCTCTTACGCCTCCTTTACCTTGATGGAACATAGGTTCACTGATATCCCGTGTGGGAATACTGATTTTTTCACCTTTATCTACATCCGTTACACTGCGACGCGTGACGGCATCGCTGACGGCTTTTTTGATTTGTTGCTTATATCGGTTGATAAAGCGTTGGCGGTTGACTGTGCTTTTTCCTTTCGCATTCAACCGTCTATCGATAAAGTTCGCCATATGCACCTCCCAAACCCCAGCGAAGGCTTTGGCAACACCAAAGCCTCGTTTTTAGTGAGCGCAAGTTAAGAGGATTTACGAACCCGTAAATACCACTCAGACAGGAGTCTGACTTGTTTTTTGGTATAGCCTTTCTCCATCATTCGATTGACAAAATCATCGTGTTTACGTTGATCGTCAGTCGAGGTTTTGGCGTTAAAGGAAATAACTGGCAGTAAGTCCTCTGTATTCGAGAACATTTTCTTCTCGATCACAGTGCGTAGTTTTTCATAGCTGGTCCACAGTGGGTTATGGCCCTCATGACTTGCGCGAGCGCGCAGGACAAAGTTGACAATTTCGTTACGGAAATCTTTTGGATTACTGATGCCCGCAGGTTTTTCGATTTTTTCAAGTTCGGCATTCAGTGCGGCGCGGTCAAACAACTGGCCCGTTTCTGGATCCCGATATTCTTGATCCTGAATCCAAAAATCGGCATAGGTGACATAACGGTCGAAGATATTTTGGCCGTATTCAGAGTAGGACTCTAAATAGGCGGTTTGGATTTCTTTACCGATAAATTCGACATATTTAGGAATTAAATAGCCTTTTAAAAACTCCAGATAACGTTCGGCGGTATCGCTAGGGAATTGCTCCTGCTCAATTTGCCGTTCAAGCACATAGAATAAATGCACTGGATTAGCGGCAATTTCGGAATGGTCAAAGTTAAATACCCGTGACAGGATCTTAAAGGCAAAACGGGTAGAAAGACCGTTCATTCCCTCATCGACGCCTGCATAATCGCGATATTCTTGGTAGGATTTTGCTTTAGGATCAGTATCTTTTAAGCTCTCACCATCATAAACTCGCATTTTCGAGTAGATAGAAGAGTTTTCTGGGACTTTGAGCCTTGATAGTACGCTAAATTGCGCTAGGGTTTCTATGGTTCCGGGGGCGCAAGGTGCTTGAGATAGCTCAGAATTTTGTATGAGCTTTTTGTAAATCTGCAGTTCTTCTGATACCCGTAGACAATAGGGCACTTTGACAATATAAACCCTGTCGAGGAAGGCTTCGTTGTTCTTGTTATTTTTAAAGGTTGACCATTCTGACTCGTTAGAGTGTGCCAAAATAATCCCGCTATAGGGCAGGGCAGACAAGCCTTCCGTGCCGTTATAGTTACCTTCTTGCGTCGCGGTCAGCAGTGGATGTAGCACCTTAATTGGCGCCTTAAACATTTCCACAAACTCCATTATCCCTTGGTTAGCGCGACATAATGCGCCGGAGTAGGCATAGGCATCGGCATCATCTTGGGAGTAATGTTCCAGTTGACGAATATCAACCTTACCCACCAAAGAGGAAATATCTTGGTTGTTCTCATCCCCAGGCTCAGTTTTGGCAATCGCCAATTGATCGAGAATAGAGGGATAGACTTTGACCACGCGGAATTTAGAAATATCGCCGCCAAACTCGTGCAGACGTTTCACCGCCCAAGGTGACATGATGGTTTTGAGATAACGGCTGGGAATATTGAATTCATCCCGCAATAGTTGACCATCTTCGTCCACATCGAAGAGACAGAAGGGATGATCATTCACGGGGCTTCTTACCCCATTAGCGCTCAGAATATAAATGGGCACTTTTTGCATCAATGATTTAAGTTTTTCGGCCAGTGATGACTTACCGCCACCGACAGGGCCGAGTAAGTATAAAATTTGCTTAGATTCTTCTAAGCCTTGGGCTGAGTGTTTTAGGTAGGCAACGATTTGCTCAATCGCATCTTCCATACCGTAAAAGTCTTTAAATGCGGGATAGCGTGAGATGAGACGATTCGAAAAGATACGGCTTAGGGTTGGATTTTTAGCCGTATCGATAATTTCAGCATCACCGATGGCGAGCAGTAATCGCTCAGATGCTGACATATAAGCACTGCGATCTTCTTTACAGATATCCAGAAATTCCTGCAAAGTGTATTCTTCATCGAGTTTTTGTTCGTAGCGCTTTTGGTAATGCTCGAAAATGCCCATATAAACCCCCTGAAACGCCAGTGATGTTATGGAAGGGATAACTGATTTTTCAGCTTCCTACACTAATCTTAGACACAAACTTGCTTGCTGTGTCAAAAAAATATCAAATAAAAACAATAACAAATGATTGCAATTGCAATTATTGCACTTGTAGTTATCAGGTGAAGTTTAACGGGAAGTCGAAGATGAATGATTTTTGAGGTAATAAAAAAGAGCCACTTGGGCTCTTTTTAAGGATCGCTGAGAGACGATTAACCCGCGAAGTTTTGGTTCACGAAGTCCCAGTTAACTAATTGCCAGAAGTGGGCCAAGTAGTCAGGACGTACGTTGCGGTAATCGATGTAGTAAGCGTGTTCCCACACGTCAACAGTCAGGATTGGTGTCACAGTGCTGTCAGTCAGAGGAGTTGCAGCATTGCTAGTGTTGACGATAGCAACAGTGCCATCGGCTTTTTTCACTAACCAAGTCCAAGCGCTACCAAAGTTGTTTACCGCAGAATCGGTAAATTGTGCTTTGAATGCATCGAATGAGCCGAAAGCCGCGTTGATGGCATCAGCCACAGGACCTGTTGGCTCACCGCCAGCGTTAGGCGCTAAGCAGTTCCAGTAGAAAGTGTGGTTCCAAACTTGAGCTGCGTTGTTAAATACGCCACCAGTAGAAGTTTTGATGATTTCTTCTAAAGATTTGCCTGCGAAATCGGTTCCTTCGATTAAACCGTTTAGCTTAACAACGTAGGTGTTGTGATGCTTGCCGTAGTGGTATTCAATGGTTTCTTGAGAAATGTGTGGTTCTAGTGCGTTCTTTGCATATGGTAATGCGGGTAATTCGAAAGCCATTAGTATCTCTCCATGGTCTTAGGTTATCGTTTTTTAAACGTGCTCACTGGACACTATTGTACCGATAAAATTTGTGATGTGAATCATTGTTTGGCTAATTGATTAGATAGGAGTCATCGAAAAACTAATTGCAGGCCATAACCTTACAAACTGTGGGATTTTGTTCTGTGCTTAGCTGTCGTACAATAGCCAGCATTGAGTCAATGTCATCATACTTAGGAATTAAAATGGAAACAGTAGAGAAAATTAAACAGCAGATCGCTGAAAACCCAATCATTGTATACATGAAGGGTTCTCCTAAATTACCTAGCTGTGGTTTTTCATCTCAGGTAGCCCAAATCATGATTAACTGCGGCGAGCAGTTTGCGTTTGTGGATATTCTCCAGCACCCAGATATTCGTGCTGAATTACCTAAGTATGCAAACTGGCCAACCTTCCCACAACTGTGGATTGAAGGCGAGCTGATTGGTGGCTGTGATATCGTGGTTGATATGTACCAAAAAGGCGAATTACAGCCATTAATCAAAGCGACTGCAGAAAAGTACAAAACCGCAGAGTAATTACTCGTAACAGAGCGATGAAGAATAACAAAAAGCCGCTAAGTGAATAACTTAGCGGCTTTTTTATTGCGATATTCCTACTGAGTGAGGAATTGAAGGGCAACACTTAGTGTGATGCCGCATCTCGATCGTGGTGTTTGCTCGCAGGTAATAGCAGATTCATGGTAATGGCGACAATCCCGCAAAGACTAATGCCTGTAAGGCTAAATGAACCAATACCAAAGGCCATACCGCCAATACCGAAGACTAAGGTGACACCGACAATGCTTAAGTTACGCGGCTCGGATAAGTCCACGTGATTACGGATTAAGGTATTTAATCCTACAGCGGCAATTGAACCAAATAACAAACACATAATGCCGCCCATAACTGGAACGGGGATAGTTTGCATCAGTGCCCCTAATTTACCTACAAACGCCAAGGTAATGGCAGTGATGGCTGTCCATGTCATGATCCTTGGGTCGAAGTTACGGGTTAAGGTGACTGCACCTGTGACTTCTGAGTAGGTGGTGTTTGGTGGACCACCGAAGGCCGCTGCGGCGATTGTTGCTACGCCGTCACCAGTTAAGGTGCGGTGCAGGCCAGGTTTTTTCATAAAATCCTTACCTGTGACATTGGAAATAGCCAAGATGTCACCGATATGTTCAACCGCAGGAGCAATGGCAACAGGGATCATAAACGCAATGGCATGCCAGTTAAATTCGGGGGCGACAAATTTTGGAATGGCGATCCAACTTGCAGCAGTGACTACCGCAAAATCGACGATACCAAATGCTAGACTCAGGCTGTAGCCAACGATAATGCCTGCAAGAATGGGCATCACCTTGAGTAACCCTTTAGCAAAAATCGCTACGGCAATGGTGGTACAAAGGGATACCAGCGAAATGATTAATGCCGTATTGGTTGCGACTAAGGTTAGACTGCCGTCGCCACTTTTGCCCAGCGCCATATTCACGGCAACAGGCGCTAAGCCCAGGCCAATGATAATGATGACGGGTCCTACAACTACAGGCGGTAACAGCCGATGAATAAAGTCAGTGCCGCGTACTTTAACTAAGGCGCCTAGGCATACATAGACCGCGCCTGCGGCCATGATACCGCCCATGGTTGATGGGATCCCCCAAGTTTGTACCCCGTAAAGGATCGGGGCGATAAAAGCGAAGGAGGAAGCCAGAAAAATAGGCACTTGGCGTTTAGTGATTAATTGAAATAGTAGGGTACCAATACCTGCGGTAAAGAGTGCAACACTGGTGTCGAGCCCAGTTAACAGTGGCATCAGTACTAGGGCGCCAAATGCGACAAACAGCATTTGTGCGCCCTGCAATGGAATAGCAAGTCGTCTCATTTATTATTCTCGTAAATTTAGGGTAAACCGCGAGATGATAACAGTTTGTTGCAATATGATCTTTATTAAATGATGTATTTGCGGGTGGCGATCACTGTTTTATGGCTTGTCAGAGTAGCGATCCTTATTCAGATTATCGAATAAGGCTAAGACTCGCTAAAGGCGCGAACTATGGTACAATTTGCACTATCTGATGTTACTTCAACTACCCAAAGATGCTGAAATTTCTATTAAAGCCAAGCTTAGTCGCGTTTTTATACTGCCTGTTTACCGTTAATAGCCTGCAAGCTGTTGAAGTGAGTAAATTAGATGAGGCCGATGTACCGGTCACTTCCCGTGCGGTTCCAGAGCGTAATAGCGCGCTGAAAACCGCTTTAGAAAAAGTGATCATTAAAAACACGGGGACGGCCCGTTCTTTGGACAATAGCGTGATCCAATCGCAGTTAGCCAATCCTGATGCCTTGCTAAGTCAATTTGGTTATGTTGAACAAAATGGTCAATTGCTGCTGAAAGCAAATTTCGAGCATAGACGGATTGTGTCCTTGTTGCGTCAAGCACAACTCCCTGTATGGGGCACCCAGCGTCCATTGACCCTGTTTTGGGTGGCGATGCCCAGTGAAGGTGACACCATTCTATTAAGTGATTCTTCCACATCGATCGAGCGTCAGTCGTTTAGCTCTTTCTCTGATGAACGTGGGATACCTGTGCTATTGCCGATCCTCGATCTTGATGAACTCATGGGGATTAACCCGAACGATGTCAAAGGCATGTTTGCAGATATCGTGGCCAGTGTCTCTGGACGTTATCAAGCTGATTTCTTAGCGCTTGTTGCCATTGAGCCAGCAGGGAACCAGGTGCGTTATCGCTTAAATCTGTATTCTAAAACTACGATTGATTCACTAACGCCACCATTATTTAGTTTTAATGGCAGTGCCGAAAATAGTGCGCAGGCGATCACAGCGATGATGGCTGCTCTAGGGGATTACTATTTTACTAAGTATGCTATTGCGGATTCTGGAGAGCAGGTTGGCGCCAGTGTGACCTTTGTGAACATTGATAAAATGGCACAAGTTGCCGAGGTAGAAAAGTATTTAAAACAACTGAGTGCGGTTAAGAATGCGACTTTGTCGCGCATTCAAGGTAACACTGTGACTTTTTCGTTAGATCTATTTGGCTCACAGACAGACTTTGAGCGTTTATTAAGTTTAGAGCCGAGAATTTCGGTGGTCGCTCCTGGAGAGTTTTCCGCCAGTGCGAGCCCTGCGGGTAAAACTGTCTATCAATGGCGGTTACCTTAAACTTCCCTCGTAGAGGCTGGGAAATACTCTACCCAGTCGCGTGGGGTTGATAATTTATTGATATTGAGACGTACGAGTGCCATTAAACTCACCGCTACAACTTTCATTGCCGGTTTATCTGCCAGACGATGAAACTTTTAATAGTTATTATCCTGCAGCGGGTAATGATGAACTTATTCAAAAGCTGCGCGCTAATGCTGAGGGGCATGGTGAAGCGGCTATCTATGTTTGGGGACCCGTAAAATCGGGACGTACTCACTTAATGCATGCCGCCTGTGCCCATGCGAATGAGCTCGACCGCCGCAGCTTTTATCTGCCACTTGGGATCCATGCGAGTATTTCGACGGCGCTATTAGAAGGTTTGGAACAACTTGATTTGATTTGCATTGATGATGTGGACGACATCGCAGGCCACCCAGTTTGGGAAGAGGCGATTTTTGATCTGTATAATCGTGTTGCTGAAAATAAACATTGCGCGCTGGTGGTGAGTGGTCGGTCTTCGCCTGCGGATGCAGGGTTTTTATTACCCGATTTAGTCTCAAGAATGCAGTGGGGACTCAATTATCAACTCCAGCCTATGGCTGATGATGAAAAACTCGCAGCATTGCAACGCCGTGCTGCCATGCGTGGGCTGCAATTACCTGAAGACGTTGGACGTTTTTTGCTCAACCGAATGGCAAGAGACCTTCGTACTCTGTTTGATGTGTTAGATAAACTTGATAAAGCATCTTTAGTGCATCAGCGCAAACTCACCATTCCTTTTGCAAAAGAAATGCTGCACCTCTGAGCCGATACCGTATTAGCAAAAAGCCCGTCGCATAATTACGATGGGCTTTTTTATATCTCCAAATGAGCTGAAATACTGAAATCTTGTCTATCTGCTCGCTTAGATCAAGTGACTACTGCTGCGGATGGCGATGACGATCGCCACTGAAGCGCAGCTCTGGCTCGGCTATGCTATCGCGACTGGCTGCGGTACTACTTTGTTGTCCTTTCACAATGGCAGCATTGGGCGATATCCCTAATGTTTGACGCCAGCTTTGCCCTTGGGTCATCGGGATGGGTTCGGGCAGGCTTGCTAGCAAGGTAATACCATCTAACTCGGGTAACATACCATCGATCACTAAGGCTGCACGGTTGAGCAAATTATCGGCGCCAATGCGGCCTCTTTGTCCCCAGTTGACGATAATCGTATCCGCGGTGATTACATCGGGTGCATTTGTCACAGCTACATCCCGCAGGATCTGATAGCGATAGCTCATCATCGCTTCTTCAAATAGCATTGCAGTGTCTTCGCGGGTGCTGGAATAATTGTAAAAATCATTGGCGATATCACCGGAGAAAAACGTACTGACATCCGAAGGTTGGTAGGCTTTTTGGGTGGCAGTGGCTTTCGCACCCAAGAAGCTCACTCCAGCAAGCCCAGTCATTTCGGTACTCGTGAGGGGATAACTGCGGCTTACTTGATCTGAAATCAAACTCTTACTGGCATTTCGGCGACTATAGTCATCCAATAGTCTTGGACCTGTAAGTGATGCGTGCACGCTTCTTGGGAAGAAGTCATTAGCGTGAGCGAGCTCATGGTATAAGAGTGAGGCGAGGTCAGGGTTAATTTGAGCCAGAGTCCGTGTGGCGCGCGTAGTGATTGGGAAGCCCTGTGAAGCATATTGATTATTTTTAACGTAACGCCATGGCATGATGAAATTCAGCTCATTGCCAAAGCTACTGCGATAATCTGGCGCTTCGTTGATGGTATCGCGCTGCATAGGTGTCAGCCAAAGGTCGTTGGGGTCGAGATAAATCGCCCCTGTAACAACCCAATAGAAAGATGGGCGCACATCATAACTAATCACCACTGCGGTGACCGATTGTAGCAGGCGGGCAAAGTCACTATTAGGATCCATCTGCCGTAAAAATGCGGCAAAATTGTCCCCCATCCAATCGTGGGACACTAATACCCTATCAAGAATCGTATCGACATCAAGGTTATCCGAAACTTGGCCTATGAGTGGCAATTGATTGATTGTACAAGCCTCTTTTAACTGATTCGAGTACACACAGCTCGTTAACGCACTGGCATAAGGTGAGGTTGGATGATAAGCATGAGTACGCGCAAGTGGCGTATCAAAGTAACTGGAGCTTATCGTGGGCGCTGCCGTGGTTAATACAAAGGCTTCATCTGTCACTACATTACCGTTAATCGTGGCTGATGCCCTAAGACGGGTTAAGGTATCTTGAGCAACAGCGGGTGCGGTAAAGAGGGGTCTAAAGGGATCGCTTATGTCAAGGCTGACATCGGGGCCTTCGGTGATACACCAATTGATATTGGCGGCACTGAGGCCGGCTTGCTGACCAATTCGCAAGCTCACATCGTTACCCTCAACGGCTTGATGATCTTGACGAATATTCAGCAATCCGCCCGTGTTGTTATCGGCATTAATGCTGATATCACCCGTCACATTGGTATTGGCGCCGGTGATTTGTAAGCGAAAGCGGTAGCTGCCCGCGGCTGGGAGCTCCATCGCTAACACAGGACTATTTTGACTAACGAGTTCAATGTTGGGGCCTTCGAGTTGTTGCCAACGGAAGGTGAGATCCTGCGAATCGCGATTACCTAGACTGGCAATAATGGCACTGGATTGTCCTACACCGTATTGAGATTCCGTCTTAAACCGAATTGCACCAGTATCTGTGGTCACTAATGGTGTGACTGAGGTACAACGTGGCACATTGGTTGTGGGAGGTGTAACGGTGCCGCCATCGCTGTTGCTATCACCTCCGCCGCCACAGGCACTCAATGTTGCTGCTGCGGCTATGATACTGAATCGACGAATTGGGCCCCATATTTCCATCATGACTCACTCCAATTAATTCGCTGTTATTGTTTGTTTTTGTTGTTTGACAGGCACGATTCACCGTCATTTATTGGTACAAAAAATGACTATAGCACGCTCTTTTAGTTACAAAAAGCGATCAAAGGTAGCTTAAATGTATAGATTGTTTGTAGTGATTATTGGAGATAGGCGGGGCATTGATCATTTTGACTAAAAACGGATGGACTGACGCAGAGAGTGTGTCGGGCAACAAAAAGCGCGGTGTAAATCAACCGCGCTTTACTATATTCGGAATATTAGTCTTGCTTATCGGATTTTTTCTTCAGACCTAGGCCGAGTTCACGGCCACGGATACGAGCATAAAACGGGAACGCGACTAACAGCGCGCCAATGAGCAGGACCTCAATAATGGCAAAGGCCAATGCATCGGTCGTGACATACAACAAGGTGAGGGCGTGCAGCATATATAAGCATAAAATAAAGCTCGCCCATGCGTAGGTGTAAGGATTACCTTTTAAAATGCCTTTGATGGGAAGCAATAAAGGCACTATCCATAATAGGCTGAATAATAAGGTATATTCTCCATTTATGCCTTGACCAATAAACCAGCCGCCCAGCAGCAGAACAAGGGCAAGGTAGCCTAAGCGGCTAAGTGTCAGTAGAGAGCTTGAGGTCATGATTTTCCTAATCTAAACATCTTGGAACAGTGGTGAAATAGCCTGAACAACTTAGAGAATATTCAGTACATTTTCCGGTGGACGACCAACGGCTGCCTGTTGATTAGCCAGTACGATTGGGCGTTCAATCAATTTTGGCGTCTTGACCATGGCGTCGATAAGTTGTTCTTCGGTTAAAGCCGGATTGGCAAGACCTAGTGCTTGATACTCGTCTTCCTTAGTGCGCATTAACTCACGGGCGCTGAGTTTGAGCGTGGCTAAAATTCCACGAATATCAGCGGCGCTTGGAGGATTTTTAAGGTATTCCACTATTGTGATATCGCAGCCTTGTTGCTCGAGTAGGGCTAAGGTTTCGCGGCTCTTTGAACAACGTGGGTTATGGTAAATCGTTGCTTGGGTCATAGTTCTCATGCTCAATCGGCTAAAACAATGGCGCGGATGATAGCAGAAAAAACAGCGCCCCGTCAGGGTGTTCGGGGCGCGATTATCAGGGATTAGCAATAGATTAAATAACAGAGCCGATTTTACTTTAGGGCATCCATCTCTTTATCCGCTTGTTTAAATTGACGGATACGTGCTTCGATTCGCGCCAGTTGTAATGGATTACCTTCCGAGGCGCGGTAAGCAAAGTTAAGCTGATCGATAGCGCCCTTATAGTTAGCGCCTAGCGCCATTAACTCGGCATTGGAGAAATACTCCATCCCTTGGTTACCAAGTTTCTTGTAGGCAAGATTTAGCAACTGATAGGGCAGTTGATTCTGCTTATCGAGGAAAATCATATCTTCGAGCAGCGGAATCGCTTTAGCGGGGTCACCAGCCTCGATATAGATATTGGCTAAGTTAGCGTTGATCACCTGCGAAGTGGGTTTCATCTTCCGCTGAGTTTCGAGTAACTTAGTTGCCTGGGCATAATCCTTACGTTCGTTAAGCAAATCCGTCTTAGTATCGAGATAAAACAAGTTGTTATCATCGATTTTTAATAGTTCATCGACAATTTTTTCGGATTCATCAAACTTCTTCAATCTAAACAGTGCTAATGCTTTGCCGTAGAGGGCCGCCTCTTTAAAGCTGTAGGTTTGCTTATTGAGCTGCTTTTCAAACATACTTAATACCGCATCGTCGCTATAACTGGAAAAACGCACCTGAATACGGGCTTTAGCGAGCTGGAAGTTCAGATTATCCGGCACATAACGGTGGGGATATTGCTGGGCACGATCCCGCGCTTCGGAAATCCGTGATTCAGGTAAAGGGTGGGTTAACAGCATTTGCGGTGGCGTAGTCGTAAAACGATAACGACTGGCGAGTTTGCCAAAGAAATCGGCGGAGGCATTAGGATCAAATCCCGCATCGACTAAAATTTGCATGCCGATACGATCGGCTTCTTTTTCATGCAGGCGGGTATAGTTGATTTTTGATTGTGTCGCCATGGCTTGGGTGGTTGCCAACGCGGCCATCCCTGCTTGAGGAACTGCGATCGTTAATAAAATGGCGCCGAGTAAACCAGCAACAGTCGCAGGTCCGGTCTTTTGCTGTGCTTCGAGGGAGCGTGCTAAGTGACGCTGGGTCACGTGGGTGATTTCATGGCCTAATACTGAGGCCAGTTCACTTTCGTTATCAGCATTAAGAAATAGCCCTGTGTGCACCGCAACGTGGCCGCCAAAGAAGGCAAAGGCGTTGATTTCATCATTTTGCAGCAAGAAGAAATAAAAGGGCGTTTTGACTCCCGTGGCGTGGGCGACCAATTTGTTGCCCAGTTCAGTTAAATATTGGCTCAATACCGGATCGTTCAGCATGGGCGCCGATGAGCGAATAACGCGCATATAGGCATCGCCATAGACCATTTCTTTTTCTAGGCTGAAGGTATTGACGGCGGCGGTACCCAGATCGGGCAAGTCGTTGTTGGCAAAACTCTTTGCGGCTCCACCGAGTAACATTAATGAAAGCACACTCGCCGCAAGGGGTTTACATCGGGTCAAAAACGTCAAATTACGCAAGTGGATCCTTTATTTCTTTTAAGTGTCTCAACTAAGGCTTAGGTAGCCCTTAGCTTGTAGTTTGAATTGCAACTTAGGATAATAGCCCAAGTTCGTTCATAGCAAGTTCATTATGATTTTTATTGATTTAACATCATTGCGCTGCCCCGTTCCCTTGGTTAAGGTCAAACTTGCGTTGAAGTCTGTGTCTGCTGGTGACAGCTTACATATCCTACTCTCAGACCCAGGTTCCCGCCGAGATGTTCCCACTTTTTTAAAAAAACAGGGGCATCAGGTCGTGACGTTACACGATGATGCGAGCCAGTTAGGCCTATTAATTACAAAAGTTGATTTATCGCAGGGATAATCATACACAAAGCATGATTCAATGCCGCAGTCAAAATGGCGAGTTAGCTAGCTGACTGCAACTTAACCTAGGCTTGTCAGTCATAGTTAGCAGTTAACTGATTTTCAAGCATATACACAGTTAATCTACTGCGATAAGGTTAACTCATAAGTCACTTTCCTGCCTGTTGGGAAAGCCAACCCCCATTGGAATGAATGCATGTTTAGTTTTTTTTCTCGTTGGTATCAAGAGCGATTTAGTGATCCACAGGCTGTCACCTTATTGGCCATTCTAGTGGGTTTAGCGTTAGTACTTTATTTTGCTGGTGGTTTGTTAGCCCCGCTACTTGTTGCTCTGGTGTTGGCTTTTTTACTCGAATGGCCCGTGGCGCAAATGCTGAAATTGGGGATTAATCGCACGACGGGGGCCTCCTTAGTACTCGTGCTGTTTTTAGGGATAGTGGTGCTGCTGACCTTTGGGCTAATCCCCAGCGTGTGGCGTCAAGGGGTAAGTCTGATGACGGATTTACCGAATATGATAGATAAAGGGCTACTGACCTTGCAGGGGTTAGCGACCCAGTATCCTAAATTTATAAGTACTGAACAGCTTGATTTAATGGTCTCCGAGTTGAAGAAATTACTTGATACCCAACATGTGCTCGACATTGCGAAACAGCTGATTGGTTACTCTGCGTCATTATTGGTGCTGATGGTGTACGCTATTTTAGTGCCATTGTTGGTGTTCTTTTTTCTTAAGGATAAAGATCAACTGATCCGCGGTAGTAAGCGTTTTTTCCCTACTAATCGACAGCTGGCCCGCAAGGTATGGTTTGAGATGCACCAACAGATCTTTAACTATATTCGCGGCAAAGTGATTGAGATTGTGATTGTCGGAGTAGCGAGCTACATCTTCTTTGCCTTTATGGGGCTGAGATACTCGGCCTTACTGGGGGTGTTGACCGGGTTGTCGGTGTTGATTCCCTATGTGGGCGCGACCTTAGTGACTCTACCCATTATGCTGGTGGCCTTTTTCCAGTGGGGTTTTAGCTCTGAGTTTGGTTATTTAATGCTAGGTTACGGCATTATTCAGGCCTTGGATGGTAACGTACTTGTACCTATCCTGTTTTCCGATGCGGTGGATTTGCATCCGGTGATCATTATTGCTGCTGTGTTAGTTTTCGGTGGTTTATGGGGCGTTTGGGGTGTGTTCTTTGCCATTCCATTAGCCTCCTTGGTGAAAGCGGTGATCAATGCTTGGCCTAAAACCGAGATTGAACCTGTGGCGATAGCGCAGGTGAAGGCGGATTCGGCAGAAGCCTAAGCCGCTGGTAATAGGTAAAAACTAATAGTTCAAAACTGGGCACGAGTGCTCAGTTTTTTTATCCGCTAACTATTTGTACTAACAATTGTTTTACTCACTCTTGCTGCACTCATTATTGCTGTAATAGATGCTGTGCGGTGGCGGCAAGCGCCCGATAAACCAAAGTGGTTTGTTTGGCTTTGATATTCCAATGCTGCCAATAGAGGGGCACCCGAATGCGTTTTTCTGGGGTGAGCTCAATTAATATGCCTTTGTCTATCAAGGGTTTTGCCTGTAAGTGACCCACTAAACCGTAACCCAGACTTAAGTTAATCGCCTCTAAAAAACTCTCCGATGAGGGAATACTGTGTTGCCACCATTGACCTGGCAACATTTGAAAATACTGGGCGAGATACTTTTCATGCATTTTATCTTTGGTCGAAAACACCACGGCCGGGGCTTTCGCAAGCTGCGCTTGGGTTATTTGAGCGCCGACATTATCGCTATTTTTTGCCCATTCGAAATAACGCGCCGCAAATGCTGGGGTGGCGACGCACATATATTCCATGGTTCCTAAAAACTCGCTGCTACAACCGGCCATGGGGTTGGCTGTCGTGGTCACGCAACCGACGGCCTCACCGTTTTTCAATAGGTGATGGGTGTAGGACTCATCATCGACAATCAATTCCAGCAGCCAGGCATGTCGGCTGAACATATCGGCCAATGCGGGCAAAAACCATGTCGCTAAACTGTCGGCATTGACTGCAATTCGCACCGTCGTGGGATGATTTGGGTCATCGGCATCTAACTCGGCTCTCAATTCACTCTCGAGTAGTTGCACCTGTGAATAGTGGCGCAATAAACGCTTCCCTGTTGGGGTCGCCACCACGGGCGTTGAGCGGATAAGTAAGGATTGGCCGACTCGTTCTTCTAATTGCCTAACGCGCTGTGACACCGCCGATTGGGTGATATGCAACACTTTGGCGGCGCGCTCGAAGCCGCCTTCGGAGACGACGACCGCAAGCGCTTTAAGATTGGCGTATTCCAACATGATTGCCGTCCTTAAGGTTATTAATTTTACTTATGATACATAAAAAACATTAGTTATATTAATTTTGTTGTTTTGTCTATGCTAGCGCCTTCTTCAGACATGAGAGGTAGTTATGCAAACGGCGTTTATACAAGGTATGGGCATTGGTGGTAGTTTGATCATTGCCGTAGGGGCGCAAAATGCCTTTGTGCTAAAGCAGGGGATTAAGCGAGCTTATCCTTTGCCGATTGCGCTGCTTTGTTCAATCATCGATGCCTTAATGATCACTGCGGGGGTTGCTGGGCTTGGGCATATTATTGAAGCCTTCCCGACCATCAAACATGTGGCCAGTTTTGGTGGTGCCGCTTTTTTGCTTTGGTACGGAGCCAATGCGCTTAAGGCCTCATTTGCCGCTAAAGGGATGGAGATGGATAATGCGCAAAATGCCGACACTTTGCGTAAAGCCATGCTGACCACGCTTGGGATCAGCCTGCTTAATCCACACCTTTATTTAGATACAGTCGTGCTGCTGGGGAGCATTAGTACTCAGTTCGAAGATGCCCATCGTCCTTGGTTTGGTGCGGGTGCGGTACTGGCTTCGTTTATTTGGTTCTTCAGCCTAAGTTTTGGTGCGCGTTTATTGGCGCCGATATTTAGCCGCCCAGCGGCGTGGCGATACTTAGATCGTTTTATTTGGTTGACTATGTGGAGCATCGCCGCGGCAATTATTTGGCCATATATGACGGTAAATTAATGTGCCTTTTTGAAGTTTTATGGCTGGTTGTCATGTTCAGGTCGAAGGGGCTAATCCTTCGACCTTATTCATATTAAGTTCAAATGGTTAAATCTACATATCGAAGGGAGTATGGGGTAGCGCACACGGCGGAAATGTTGATCTAACCGTTGAGTGTGCTTGATTTGTTTATCCCTCCCATTGAAATTACGCCAATAGGCACCATTTAATATTTATTGCTTAAGTTTTTACTAAATGGATTGCCGTTGAATTTTAGTCACATCACTTGGCTTGATGATAAAGGCCATATTAAACCGCCGATTTTTTTATATGTGATTTTGGCATTCCTCGCGCGAGGCTGGTGTATTTTTATAGCCTCCTTGACTCAAGCCAGTGATAGAGCGGAATTGGTGAGGCTCTTTTATCCTGAAAAATCAGACTTTTTACTTGCACTCGCGGCAGGTCTTGGTGCTGTAGTGCTTTATTTTGTCGTACTTGCGGAGCGGCGCCGCTCGCCCTCATGGATTCGGCCGTTGTTTGTCCATCTTAAATGGGGACTGTGGTTATTATTATTAGTTGATGCGGTTTTACTGTCTCAGCGGTTAATTCACGGACAGTTTTTATTCCATTGGAGTTTGGCACTCGATGCCTTGGTGTTGTTTTGGTCCTGTCTTTATGTCTATCAGTCAAAACGACTGCGTTATTATCTCACGGATTGGCCGAAGGAAATAAAAACTTAAAAAACATTAGTCTACATCTCTTTGTTATTACAGATTTTTATATCTTATTCGATGAAGTTAGCATAATTTATGTGTTCTATACCTCAGTTTGATAAGCATTTTTTCATCAACAGCTTACTGATTTTGCTGAATCATCTATAGTTATATGTACTTAGCTTAAATGTACGCGCCAAGAAGTCATATTGCGTTCTTACGTGCATGAAAGGAGTCATATTGCGTGGCAAAAGCAGATCATAGAAGACTATTACTTTCACAACTTCAACTAGGAATGCGGGTTAAGTTGCCTTTGTCGTGGACAAATCACCCATTCTTATTTAACCGAGTTGATATCAATAGTGCGGCTCAGATTGAGATGATCCGGGGGCTTGGTGTTCCCTATGTTTACCTCATTTCTGGCAGTAATGATGAGATTGATACTGCTGAAGAAGAGGTTGAAATTGAAGATATTGACGCCGCGCCACCAGAGCGAGATCTGAAAGCGGATACGCGTAAATCGATGCGATTAAGCCAAAAGCGATTTTTGGAGAGTGTTAATCAGTGTCGTAATATCTTTGGTAAGGTCGTCAGTGATCCCGAAGGGGCCTATCGATTATCGGCTGCTTTAGTTGAAGATTTACTCAGTCATTTACAAGAGGTGGAAAAACCCTTCTTGACCTTAGTCGGGATGGACGAAAAGGATGTGAGTGTGACCCAGCATGGGGTATCAGTGGCGGTGCTCGCCATGATGATAGGTCATGCACTGGATTTACCAGCGAGGGATTTGCGCGATATTGCCCTTGGCAGTTTATTCCATGATATTGGCAAGCTAAAAGTGCCCGATGTGATCCGTCGAAAGCGTGGTGCTCTGACTCCCCATGAAGCCAATTACTTACAGATGCATCCTAATTTTGGCTATGACATGCTTAATCGCTCTGGGTTGTTCCCTAAAGAAGTACTAAACATCGTGTTACATCACCATGAGTTTGTTGATGGTTCGGGTTTCCCTGATGGGCTCACAGGTCATAAAATTCCCATCGTCACTCAAATCGTTAGTCTAGCAAATGATTACGATCAGCAACTGAGTGGTCAGCAAGCTTCTTCTCCTCAAGTTGCCCTCGGTTACTTATTTAAAAATAGAGCCAGTAAACATTCGGAATCGTTGATTTCTGTCTTAGTCAAGATATTAGGTATTTATCCACCAGGGACCTTAGTTAAGCTATCGGATGATAGCGTTGCAAAAGTCATTATGACCACGAAAGAGGTGAGTCAGCCTCAGGTGTGGGCCTGTAAAGAAGATGGTAGTGAAGCTTCGTTACGCTTTTTAAGTGATGAGGGCGTGACAGTGCAAAAGTCTTTGCGAGTTGAAGATTTAACTGAGGGCGCAAGGCGAACATTGCAGGTCGATAAGGGGATTAGTTTTTATTTTAGTTCCTTACAAGCTTGAATCCCTTTACCAGAGTTCCGTATGCTATTGGCCAAAATATATTATTAGCAGTAAGTAGGTCAGAGATAATGGAACACACTGTGGTGGAGAAAAAGAGTGTTGCGGTTGTAGGCTGTGGGTGGTTCGGTTTTGCGCTCGCAAAACAACTTGTTCAAGCTGGTTATCGCGTGACTGGGGCTAAGCGCCAGTGTGAGGATCTTCCTGCGTTAACACACGCGGGTATTGAGGCATTCAAACTACAACTTGGTGATGAGGCTGATATTGTTCCTGATGCACAACTGTTGCAAGACTTATTTCAGACAGACTTTCTTGTTGTTAATATTCCTCCTCGTCTAAAGCATGGTAATACAGCTTATCTTAACGAACTAAAACAACTCATCGACTTAACCCAAGGCTGGCAATATCAAGGCATAGTGTTTATTAGCACCACGGGCGTTTATCCCTCTCTTGATAAATCCATGACCGAAGCCGATGCCCAGGCCGAGTCACCTTCAGCGCAGGTGTTGCTGGATGCTGAAGCTTTATTTGCTCACCAATCTAATACTTGCGTGGTGCGTTTTGCTGGACTCGTTGGACCAAAGCGTCATCCGGGGCGTTTTTTTGCAGGCAAAACCGATGTGGCTGGTGGTAATGTTGCAGTCAATCTCGTGCATTTACAGGATTGCGTCGCGGCAGTCAGTTTAATTATTGACACTAAGCTAAAGGGAGAGAAGATCGCCTCTATCTATAATCTATGCGCGCCAGAGCATCCATCGAGAAGCGAATTTTACGGTGCTGCGGCTCTGTCACTGGGATTGGCTGAACCGCAATTTAATACCCAGCTGCAACCCAGCAAAGTGATTCTGGGGGATAAAATCGTCCGCGATCTGGGATTTAAGTATCAGTTTACCTCCCCACTTGCGATGCTAGCGGCCTGTTAGCGGCGGATTTACCACCTATTGTTAACAAATGTTTAAGAACAATGGCCATATTTTGAGGTATCTTAATGGCTTGTGCCTGTTGCAAACGACTTACGATTCAATGATGCGTGTTAATCATTCACTAATAAGAAGAGAATATATGAAAACCCTAACTAATCTTGTTCGACCTTTGGCTGCTTTGGCCTGTGGATTGGTCTTAAGCGCCAGTTTTGCGCTGCAAGCGGCCAGTTTTGAAGAAGGGAAGGATTATGTCACTGTCGCAGGAATGAGCGAGGCGCAAAAGCCTGTGCTGCGAGAGTTTTTTTCCTATAACTGCCCACATTGCTACAAACAGGAACCCTTTGTCGCTTCCACGGTAAAACTCTTGGGCAAGGATGTAGCCTTTGAACGTACGCCTGTGGGGGCGGGTCGTCCTGCGTGGGAACTGAGCCAATTGGCTTATTATATCGCGCAAAAGCTCAATATGACCAAGCAAGTCCATGAGGCGATTTTTAAACAAATTCATGACAAGGGTGAGCAATTTACCCGCCCTGAGCAAGTGAAAGCCTTTTTTGTGGCTCAAGGTGCTAAAGCTGATGATGTGGATGCGGCGATGAATTCTGTTGACGCTAAATTTTCACTGATGAGTTACGATTCGCAAGCGGAATTGGCTGGGATTAAAGGTGTGCCATCATTATTGGTAAATGGCCGTTATTTAGTCACGTCTAAGGTTCATACTCCTGAAGAATTGGCCGAGTTAGTGAAGTACTTAGCCGCTAAATAATAACGTTGATACTGGCGTCTATGCTGGCGCCAATTTATCGATTTCCCATAACCCAGCCATGCTGGGTTATTTTTTGCCTGTCTGCTGACAAATCTAAGTGGTGTAGATTGAGATGATTGCTCTCGTATTACACTCGAAGTAATACGATATTTTGTTTACATGACAGGCTATTACTACTTTCTAGTTGTTCCACTTATCACGCTAATTTGTCTCTTTCTAGCCTTAAGTTCTTCGACATTGGTCTAAGTTGCTCAAAAAACGACTTTTACAACAAAATGTAAAAACATTGTTAAGTTGATGGTTCTAAATGATATTTTGTATTTTGCTATGTGAGGTATTTCGCAAATTAGACTAAGGTCTTGATTGTGGTCACTCCAGCTGTTGCTAGATTTAACGAGACTTAAAAATAAAACAGCACAGGGGAGTCGCTATGGCGTTTGAAAATAATGATAAAGCAAAAGGTTACTGGAACGAGAATTTACGTCTGGTTTTGGGCCTATTAGCTATTTGGGCCGCAGTTTCGTTTGGATGTGGCATTCTATTGGTTGATGTACTCAATGAAATCCATTTTATGGGATTCAAATTAGGTTTCTGGTTTGCTCAACAGGGATCGATGTATGTCTTTGTTGCGCTTATTTTTGTCTACGCGGCAAAAGCCAACGCCTTAGATAAAAAATATAACGTACAAGAAGACTAAGGAGCACAGAGATGGGTGTACAAGGATTAACTTATCTGATTGTGGGGCTGTCGTTTGCCCTCTATATTGGGATTGCGCTCTGGACTCGCGCAGGTTCAACTAAAGAGTTCTATGTAGCGGGTGGTGGTGTTCATCCCGTTGTAAACGGCATGGCAACCGCCGCCGACTGGATGTCTGCGGCATCTTTCATTTCGTTGGCGGGTATTGTCTCTTTCGTCGGTTATGACGGCAGTGTGTACTTGATGGGGTGGACCGGCGGTTACGTTTTATTAGCCCTGTGTATGGCGCCATACTTACGTAAATTTGGTAAGTTTACCGTGCCTGATTTCGTGGGTGAGCGTTATTACTCCCAAGCGGCGCGCACGGTAGCTGTTATTTGCGCCATCTTCATTTGCTTTACTTACATTGCTGGCCAAATGCGCGGAGTGGGCGTGGTATTCTCGCGCTTCCTTGAGGTAGAGGTAGATACCGGCGTATATATTGGTATGGCCGTAGTGTTTTTCTATGCGGTACTCGGTGGTATGAAAGGGATTACATATACTCAGGTGGCCCAATATTGCGTACTGATCTTCGCCTTTATGGTGCCTGCAATCTTCCTGTCTGTGATGATGACGGGTCATATCATTCCTCAAATTGGTTTTGGTGCTGAGTTACTCGATGCTGCGGGGAATAATTCTGGCGTTTATCTGTTAGAGAAACTGAATAATCTCTCTGTGGATTTAGGCTTTGCCCCTTACACCGATGGTTCTAAGAGCATGATCGACGTGTTCTGTATTACTGGTGCTTTGATGGTCGGTACAGCGGGCTTACCCCATGTTATTGTGCGTTTCTTCACCGTACCGAAAGTGAAAGATGCTCGTATATCAGCGGGTTGGGCATTGGTGTTTATCGCCATCATGTACACCACAGTTCCTGCATTAGCGGCATTCTCTCGCGTCAATATGATCGAAACCATTAACGGCCCAGATCAAAAGGGTGTTGCCTATGAAACTGCGCCTGATTGGATCAAAAACTGGGAAAAAACTGGTCTGATCAAATGGGATGACAAAAATGGTGATGGCAAAATCTACTATGCCAAAGGCAAAATGGAAGATGCTGCTAGCCCTAACGAAATGAAAATCGACAACGACATCATCGTATTAGCAACGCCAGAAATCGCGAATCTGCCAGCTTGGGTGATTGCGCTGGTAGCTGCCGGTGGTCTCGCTGCGGCGCTATCTACCTCTGCGGGTTTGTTGTTGGTTATCTCAACATCAGTGTCACACGATTTAATGAAGAAAAACCTGATGCCAAATATTTCTGACAAGAAAGAGTTAATGTACGCTCGACTTGCTGCTGGTATTGGTATTGTTATTGCGGGTTACTTCGGGGTTAACCCTCCAGGATTCGTGGCGGCGGTGGTGGCATTCGCCTTCGGTTTGGCTGCGTCATCTCTGTTTCCTGCAATCATCATGGGGATCTTCTCTAAGACCATGAATAAAGAAGGTGCTATTTCAGGTATGGTGCTTGGCTTATTCTTCACCGCTGGTTATATCATCTACTTCAAGTTTGTTGATCCTACTGCAAACGTGCCTGCGAACTGGTTTCTTGGTATTTCGCCTGAAGGTATCGGTATGGTGGGCATGCTAGTGAACTTTGTGGTAGCAGCTATTGTCTGCAAACTGACCGCAGCGGCACCAGCTCATGTGCAGGAAATGGTTGAGTCTATCCGTTTCCCTAAAGGGGCGGGTGAGGCCAGCGGCCACTAACTTTCACCTAGATTAAGAGAAAAGGACGCGTTTGCGTCCTTTTGTT
The DNA here is from genome assembly GCF_022557375.1 of Shewanella sp. MM_2022_3. Taxonomy (NCBI): domain Bacteria; kingdom Pseudomonadati; phylum Pseudomonadota; class Gammaproteobacteria; order Alteromonadales; family Shewanellaceae; genus Shewanella; species Shewanella sp. MM_2022_3. Next base: position 7,102 of record NZ_JAKZGV010000025.1, on the reverse strand, counting down.
TTTGGTGGTGTCAGTGCAGAGTTTGAGCCTGACTTTAGTCGTATATGGCCCAACAATCGAGCGCGTTATAGTGAGATAAAATTCACCTAAAATAAGGTGTTGCTATGAACGCCAGCGAATTACAACCCGTTGTGCAGTTTTTAACGTCTACAGCTCCCTTTGATACTTTGCCTGACGAAACCATTCGCCATTGTGCTAAGTCAGTCATCGTCGGGTATTACAGTAAAGCCTCAGGGTTTGTGACCTTTGATGCCGATGCGCCGAAATTGTATTTGGTCCGCAGCGGTGCCTTTGAGGTGCGCGATCCCGAAGGAGTATTAGTGGATCGAGTCGCCGAAGGGGAGTTTTTTGGTTTTTCGACGCTATTGTCAGGGGAGAAGGTAGTCAATCGGGTCGCCATTCTTGAAGACAGTTTGGTTTACCACTTACCACAGGCATTATTCGATCAGCTACGAAGTGAGAGTCGGCACTTTGATAAATTTTTTACCCGTGCTTTTGCCAAACGGTTACGCCATGAAGCGCGTTTTAAGGCTAAAGATCTGACGACCACCAGTCGTATTAGTACCTTAATGTCATCTTCACCGATTATGATCGACGCCCACGCAAGTGTAACGCAAGCAGCCCTTTTGATGCGTAACTCGCGGGTATCGTCTTTACTCGTCACCGATAATCGTAAGCTGGTGGGGATTTTAACCGATAAAGATTTACGCAATCGAGTGCTCGCCGCAGGGCTTGATGGCCGAATTGCCGTGCATCAAGCCATGACGACTTCACCGATTTCGATTTCATCGAATGCCTTGATCTTTGAAGCTATGCTATTGATGAGTGAACATAATATTCACCATCTGCCGATTATTGATGAGCAAAATAGCGAGGAAGTGAAAGCCATTGGCATGGTGACTAGTACCGATATTTTACGCGGTCAAGGTTCGCAGCCATTACTCCTCATTGGTGAAATCGAGCGCCAACGTGATCTCGCAAGTCTCATTAGCGTTAGTAAACAAATCCCCTTGTTATTGCAAAATTTAATCAGTGCTGATGCACGGGCTGAGGAGATTGGTCGCGTGCTGACCTCGGTCACCGATGCCTTAACCCGGCGCTTGATTGTGCTAAATCAGCAAATTCTCGGTGAGGCGCCGATGGCGTTTTGTTGGTTAGCCTTTGGCTCGCAGGGGCGGCAAGACCAAGCGGCCTGTTCGGATCAAGATAACGGCTTGCTGGTGGCCGAGGAAATGGATGATTTTGCAAAGGGCTACTTTGATGCGTTAACCCATGCGGTTTGTGCAGGGCTTGATCAGTGTGGCTATGCTTTTTGCCCTGGTAATATCATGGCGCAAAATCCCAAGTGGCGTATGTCGCTCAAAGAATGGCAGCAGGTTTTTGAAAAGTGGGTTGTCACTCCAGAGCCTAAGGCATTGATGCATGCAAGTATTTTCTTCGATATGCGTTCGGTATTTGGCCCGTTATCATTATTTGATGCATTGCAGGATAAGGTGTTGGCACAGACCAAAGACAACGATATTTTTCTCGCGGGTTTGACTGGCAATTCCTTAATCGAGTCTCCGCCCTTAGGATTCTTTCGAAAATTTGTGTTAGAGCGCGATGGCAGTGAGGTAAAAGGCATTGATTTAAAGCATAAGGGGAATGCTTTGATCAATGATATTGCTCGCGTATATGCCCTGTCTGCGGGCATTAAAGAAGTGAATACCGCCAAACGCATTCGGGCACTGATGGACGCTAATATTCTTAATCGTAAGGATGCGCTTAACTTAGCCGATGCCCATGAGTTTATCGCCCATATGCGGTTATCAAACCAAGGTTATCAACATACGCAGGGACTTGAGATTAGTAACTATCTGTTACCCGCACATTTATCTTCTTTAGTTCGGCATCAATTACGGGATGCCTTCAAGGTGGTTCATGACGCCCAGTCGGGCATGAAGATGAAATTTATGCGGAGCTTTTAATGGGCGCTTGGTTGATTAATGCTAAGTTGCAATGGCGAGCACTGCGCTGTCAGCATCAATTATTTAAGGATTATTATCAGTCCTTAATCCCGCTGATGGCGCTGCCCATCAATCGTGCTCCCTTGATGGCGATGGATTTGGAGATGACAGGGTTAGATCCCCTTCAGGATCAAATCTTAAGCATTGGCTTAGTCCCCATTGAAAATGGAGTGATCCCCCTTGGTGAGGCGCAGCAAAAATTAGTGCAAATTAAGGGCAGTGTCGGCCAAAGTGCGACGATTCATGGGATTCTCGACAACCATTTAATCCAAGCGGTGAGCATTGAGGAGGCTATGGCATGGTTTATTGCTCAAACCCGTGGCCGAGTATTAGTTGCCCATCACTCCCCACTGGATTGTCGTTTTTTACAACAAGATATATTGGCTATCTACCATCAAGCCGTTTTACTCCCCGCTATAGATACCTTAGTACTTGAGAAACAGCGGTTATTACGTGAGCATTCGGTACTTAAAGAAGGAAGTCTAAGGCTTGGAGCCTGTCGAGAGCGTTATCACTTACCGATTTACGGTGCCCATAGTGCATTAACCGATGCATTAGCCTGTGCGGAGTTATTATTAGCACAAGTGGCGGCCATGGGGGGAGGTGCAGATATTTCGGTCGGAGATTTACTGACCTAATCACGTTAAGCCACTTCATTCGCAATATTTTCTGGAACAGAAGGCTTTTCATATTTGATTAATGGCTCATTGACTACACTCACTACTAGAGAGGCATTTGCGATTGCTTAGCTTATACGGTGATTGGTTGCTATTGCCAAGTTGTGTTGAGCAAGTGGTGCACGCGAGTATTACTGCGTTGTATAGAGTGTTAAGCGAATAGGAGAAGATCATGCCACTACCGTTACTATGGATTGGCGGTGCAGCGATGGGCGCATTGATGCTCGCCGATGAACGCGAAAAGCGACAACAGCTTGAACGCAATCGACTATTAGGCAGCGTTCCTCGCCAAGTAAGCACAAAGCAGGCGATGATTACTGCGCCGAGCCAATGGCAAAAGGGTTTTAAGCAAGTCACGCCACAACCTGGAAGTATCGTTTGTTGTTATGTGTTTGGGGTGATTGAGCATACTGGGATTTGGTTAGCGGATGATTGCATCGTGGAGTTACATGGCTCAGGGCTTGTTCGAGCCGTATCGGTAAAGCGATTTTTAGCGGGCCGAACAGGTAGCCAAATTTTTATTGCCTGTAATCATCAACATCAACCGCTTATCGCTAATACCATTGTTAATCGAGCCGAGCGGGCGATTTATCAGTACCGTGAATATGACCTGTTTGACAATAATTGCCACCGATTTGTGTGGTCATGTTTGTGCGGTGAAGAACGAGCGATTAAAAGCTTTAATGAGTTAAATCAAAAACTCGCAGCTTATTTTGGGCAGGGGATTTACTGGGATGAAATGCATTTAGCATCAGCGCTTACAGATATATAAAGGCCATCCAATGATGGCCTTTATATGCATAAACTTACTTACAGAAATAATCTACAGCGCGTTTTACCAACTCAATGCCAGTTTGATCGCAAGGCGGTAATTGGGCATCACTGATTTGCACTGGCGTGACACGTTCACCCCATTGCAATAGCAATGCAGCAGAGGTTAATCCCGCACCAAAGGCGCAAGAAAGAATGGTTTGGTTAGGTTTAATTAACCCTTTTTCGAGTGCATCACAAATCGCGATTGGAATCGTTGCCGCCGATGTATTGCCATAGTTAGCAATATTCACAAAGGCTTTTTCTTTAGGGATCTTCATGCGGCTAACGAGGGTATCAATAATGCGCTCGTTCGCTTGATGTGGGATCACTAAATCAACTTCATCCTTATCGACGCCACATTTTTCAAGCACTTGAGTGCTTAGCTTATTCATACCATTAATGGCGCGTTTAAAAATTTCTTGGCCATCAAATTGGATGTAAAAGTCTAATGATTCGGCGGAGAATCGATCCATCGCGGTACCGAAACCCGCTTTGAGGATGTCTCTACCATCGGGATCGTTATTCAGCTCATAGCCTAATACGCCACCAGGGATATCGGTCGCTTCCACGACAACTGCGCCCGCGCCATCACCAAACAATACGGCGGTTTCACGGCGAGACCAATCGAGGTAGAAAGATAAGCGTTCGGCGCCCACAACGAGGACTTTCTTGCATTGACCACTCTTGATCTGTGAGCTAGCTAAACCTAAGCCGTACAAAAAACCACTGCAGGCGGCGTTGATATCAAAGGCTGCGCAGCTTGCACCAATATTGGCCTGCACTGTTGAGGCTATATTGGGGATCAAAGTATCTGGGCTAGCGCTGGCTAAAATGATCATATCAATTTCGCTACCCTCAATCCCAGCCGCTGCAAGCGCACGCTTGGCGGCAACTGACGCTAATTCCGAGGTGTTCACATGGCTGATATGACGTTGACTGATCCCTGTGCGTGATTTAATCCATTCATCGGACGTTTCGATAAAAGTGGCAAGATCATCGTTAGTCAAAGTGGCGGGTGGAACACATTTTCCCCAGCCAGTGATTGTGGCGTACTGCATGGTGTTTTCTCTCAAATAAAAAAGGCAGAACCTTTAGTGCTGCCTCAAATCGACAACAAAGCTTATCGGTATAACGAATGACAGTCCGTGATCTATACCACCTGTTTGGCGACCAGATCCCGAATTGTCATTGCGGCATGCAAAATATGATGTCGCAGTAACGCCGTGGCTTTCTCTGTTTCTCTTTGCTTACAATAATTGAGCAGTTCGCGGTGCTCGTGCTCTGCTGCGGGAATGCCTCCTGCGAGCAGTAATTGCAAACGAATATATCTATCGCAGTTGGTATTGAGGCCATGTACGACCTCTAGCGTATGTGGGCGATTGGCGGCTTGGTATAAACAGGTATGAAACTGTGTATTTAGCTCGCTCCAACTGGCGACGGCATCTTCATGTTTAAAGGCTGATTCCAATTGTTCTAATACGCGTTCAGCTCTTATTAAATCTTCTTCTTGAAGTCGTGGAATGGCTTTGGCGAGCAGATCCGTCTCGATCATGGCGCGCAACTCAAACAGCTCGGTCACTTGTTCAACGGATAATTCAGTCGCCGTTGCCCCTTTATGGGGTTCGAATTTTACCAGCCCTTCAGCTTCAAGTTGCAGCAAGGCTTCTCTTACCGGAATGCGGCTAACATTCAATGCTTCGGCTAGTGCGCTTTGTCTGAGTGGTTCTCCTGCGGCTATATCACCCGAAAGTATTTTCTCTCTGAGCACCTCTACAACTAACTGGGTGCGGGTTTTATGGACTATAGGCGTAGTTCGACTCATTATGACCGTCTATTTTTAGGTGTTTTATTGTTATCCGTGCAAGATTACCGTTAAAAACAGCACAAATAAAGGGAAAGCTCGATTGAGCTGCGCATCGACTAGATGGCTAAAACAATTATTCGCGGACGAATTCGCCCTTAAAGATGTGTTAATCGACCATTTATAGGCGTTACGATGGCAAATGAATTGTCAGAATATGAATCAAGCTCAAATTGCTAAGTGGTATCCGTCAACTTCGCGGTGCAATTTTTTGCAATGGATGGAATAATAGTAAAATTACGCATTAAGCGCTGTTTTTTGTGAGTGGAGTAGTACTGTGAGTGCAGTCAATCGAGCCGTTTTTTTGGACCGTGATGGTGTGATCAACAAAGATCATGGTTATGTGCATCAGGTAGATGACTTTGAATATATTGAAGGCGTATTTGAGGCGTGCCTTGCATTAAAGCAAATGGGATACAAATTGGTGGTGGTCACTAATCAGTCGGGAATTGCCCGTGGCATGTATACCGAAGACCAATTCCACAGTCTCACCGAATGGATGGATTGGAACTTTGCCGATAAAGGTGTCGACCTCGATGGTATTTATTATTGCCCGCACCATAATGAAAAAGGGATTGGTGAATATAAAGTCGATTGCGACTGTCGCAAACCCAAACCAGGAATGTTACTCGACGCGGCAAAATTTTTGAAAATCGATTTGTCCCAATCTGTGATGGTAGGAGATAAAGCCGACGATATGCTCGCGGCCAAAGCAGCAGGGGTGCCGACACGTATCCTCGTCCGTACTGGTAAAGCCATTGCTGATGATAGTGAGGCGTCTACGGTGCTCGATAGCATTGCCGATGTACCGGTTTTTTTAAAGAAGTAGCCTATTCTTGCAACTTAAAGCGTGCATCAATCTATTTGAACCGTGAGATTGAACTTGAAGCGCGAGCTTAACAACAAAAAAGTGCGGTATTGGCTTTATCGTTTTGCTTAGTGACCGATGCTAACGGCGTTATCAGGCGATAAAGATAGCCAAAGTGATGGAAATTACAGCGAAATAGGCGCTAAAACCTAGGTTTGGTTTAAAAAATGCGCATTCACGTCGCTTTTTCTAATTATTTTGCCTAAAGGGGTTGCGGTAAAATCTGACATCCCTATAATGCGCATCCACTGGCCCAGCGGGGTCAACGGTGAAAGCCAAAAGCGCTAAATGCTTAAGGTAAATAACCACGCTCTTTAACAATTTATCAAGCAAATCTGTGTGGACACTCACAGGTGTTGAGTTAATCGAAATTACTCTGCCTTTTGGCGAGTAATCAAAGAATTAAATCAATGAATGAGTGTTCATAGCAATATGTACATACATTTATGTATGAATTGAAACGCGATGCTTCTTAGTGAGCAAAGCGAATCAAAACAGTAGAATTCATTGAGTCGTTTCTTCGGAAACAAAAAAACTTTTAATTGAAGAGTTTGATCATGGCTCAGATTGAACGCTGGCGGCAGGCCTAACACATGCAAGTCGAGCGGCAGCACAAGTAAGTTTACTTATGAGGTGGCGAGCGGCGGACGGGTGAGTAATGCCTAGGGATCTGCCCAGTCGAGGGGGATAACAGTTGGAAACGACTGCTAATACCGCATACGCCCTACGGGGGAAAGGAGGGGACCTTTTGGCCTTCCGCGATTGGATGAACCTAGGTGGGATTAGCTAGTTGGTGAGGTAATGGCTCACCAAGGCGACGATCCCTAGCTGTTCTGAGAGGATGATCAGCCACACTGGGACTGAGACACGGCCCAGA